>NZ_ASPS01000045.1:0-216 GCF_000517865.1 Paenibacillus sp. FSL R7-269 | reverse complement strand
ATTGCGCTTTTCGAGCATCGCCTATTGTAGCCCCAAAAGTACGTGTGTTAAATTACACTCACTCGAGCGCATGATTTGTAAACTGACGATGGAGGATGGTTGGAATGGATGCTGTACGTATGTGTTGCGCCGGTCTGGACGTGCACCAGGAAACCGTTGTGGCCTGCGTGTTGAAAGGACCGATCGAACAGAAACCACAATGTCACCTGAAAACCT
>NZ_ASPS01000044.1:0-17419 GCF_000517865.1 Paenibacillus sp. FSL R7-269 | reverse complement strand
CGCCGCGCCGGCAGGCTTGGCCGTGAGCGGCAGCTGCGCGCCGCCGCTCTGGCCTGGTATGGGCTGGCGGCGCGGTATGGGCCGCCGCTGCCCGGGGTTACCGCCAGGGAGTATGCAGACTCCCTGGCTATCGAGGACGGGCGGCTGCGCGCCGCCGTCCGGGGGTTTGTACGCCAGTGGGAGACCCTGGCGTATGGCGGCGCCGGAGGCGGCGTGCCCTTGCCGGCGTCGGGCTCCTCTGGAGACGCCGCCCCCTCTACGCCTTCCGCGCCTATGTCGCCCTCGTCGCCACCCAATGCTGCCGATGCCAAGGACGAAGAGGCTTTCATGGCCCGGTGCCTGATGATCACCTTCCATCTAACCTGATCGAGAAGCGGCGTCCCTGCATTTGCAGCGGACGTCTTTGTGACGGCTAAGCTTGCCGCTCCAAATGTAATCGAAAAACCGACTACATTCGGCGCTGCATGGGCACGAGGACCAAATGTAATCGAAAAACCGACTACATTCGGCGCTGCGTGGGCACGAGGAGCAAATGTAATCGAAAAACCGACTACATTCGGCGTTGCGCGGGCACGAGGGCCAAATGTAATCGAAAAACCGACCATATTTAAATCCACGCTCCCCATGCCAGACACTATCCACCGACAGCCCACGGCTACAATTCTTCTCTTTATCCCTATAACTTGGTGTCGGCTCCCGGCAGCGGTGAATCGGCAGACATTTGCTCATCTGCAGGTATTCCATACAGTCATAGCCACGAGCCTGTTTCCGCTACCTTTGCCCTGTGCAGGTATTCCCTCCATCCCAACCACAGCCAGCCCAAAACCTTGAAGCAGTGGGACCCCATTTCCTTGACGCTGAGAATTAACCATGAGTATAATGAATCCAATAATCAAGGGAGGCAAGTAATGAACAAGCCAAATGAAATGATCGTTGTTCTGGATTTCGGGGGACAGTATAACCAGCTTATCGCGCGCAGAATTCGTGACCTGGGGGTATACAGCGAGCTTCTGCCGTACAATACACCGATGGAGAAGATTAAGGCTTTATCGCCCAAAGGGATTGTATTCTCAGGCGGGCCAAGCAGTGTCTATGCGGAGAATGCACCACATGTAGACCCGGCGATTTACGAGCTCGGGCTGCCGATCTTCGGGATCTGCTATGGGATGCAACTGATGGCACAGCAGCAGGGAGGCAAGGTGGAACGCTCCGCCAAGCGTGAGTACGGCAAAGCAGATGTGGAATTCGCACCCAGCTCCGTGCTTGCAGCGGGCCTTGAGAGCAAGCAGACCGTATGGATGAGCCACGGGGACCATGTAGTGGAGCTTCCGGAGGGCTTTAAGCTGGATGCCGGTACAGAGAGCGCGCCGATTGCAGCCATGAGTAATGATGAACGCAAATTCTTCGCCGTTCAGTTCCATCCTGAGGTACGCCACTCCGTGAAGGGGAATGAGATGATCTCGAACTTCCTGTACGAGGTCTGCGGCTGCGAGGGCAAATGGACGATGGAGTCGTTCATTGAGGATGCTGTTAAGGACATCCGTGATAAAGTCGGCGACCGGAAGGTGCTGTGCGCACTCAGCGGCGGCGTGGATTCCTCTGTTGTGGCGATGCTGATTCACCGTGCGATCGGCGATCAGCTGACTTGTATGTTCATCGACCACGGTCTTCTGCGTAAAGGTGAAGCGGAGAGCGTCATGGAGACTTTTGTCGGCAAGTTCGATATCCATGTTGTCAAAATCGACGCCCGTGACCGCTTCCTCGGCAAGCTGGCCGGTGTGTCCGATCCCGAACAGAAGCGTAAAATCATCGGCAACGAGTTCATCTACTGCTTCGACGAAGAATCGGCCAAGCTGGGTGACTTCGCGTTCCTGGCCCAGGGTACACTGTATACAGACATCGTAGAGAGCGGTACAGCTACAGCGCAGACGATCAAGTCGCACCACAATGTGGGCGGGCTGCCGGAAGATATGAAATTCAGTCTGATCGAGCCGCTGAACACTCTCTTCAAGGACGAAGTCCGGAAGCTGGGTGAAGAGCTGGGCATGCCGCATGCGATCGTATGGCGTCAGCCTTTCCCGGGTCCGGGTCTGGCGATTCGTGTGCTGGGTGAAGTGACCGAAGAGAAGCTGCAGATCGTCCGCGACTCCGACTATATTTTGCGTGAAGAGATCGCTAAGGCGGGTCTTGACCGTGAGATTTGGCAGTATTTCACTGCTCTCCCTAACATGAAGAGTGTTGGCGTAATGGGGGACGAGCGCACCTATTCCTACACCGTAGGCATTCGTGCCGTAACCTCCATCGATGGCATGACCGCCGACTGGGCACGTATCCCATGGGATGTACTGGAGAAAATCTCCGTGCGTATCGTCAACGAAGTTGATAACGTCAACCGTATCGTCTACGACATTACCTCGAAGCCGCCAGCAACCATCGAATGGGAATAGACATAGGTTGAAAATAAAAACTCTCTTCTACCGGCAGGCTTCTGCCAATAGAAGAGAGTTTTTTATCCTTCTATTTCTCGCTGAAACGGTACCGTCCTTTAAAAGATCGTCAAAGCTGTTCCCGCTTTTATTTCTAAACGATTTTTTTAATATTTTTTTTTTGAAGAAAGTATGTAATGATGCCAAAGGCGGCACCTGCGGTACACCAGAGCAGAATATTAAACAGGCCGATGTCAATCTTCTCGCCAGCTAACGCCGGGAATAGGAACTCCATCAGGACGAACATAGTGAAGCCCCATTGGGCACCCGCTAAGAAAAACTTTTTCTTCAATGTTTTAATTGTTTTTTCATAATCTGCATTTATATCATATTCCGTTTCGGCAACTCCGGTTTTTCGGAGCCGGATAAGGATGTAGTAGGCTACGAACTGCTGCACAATGAAGAGAGCCATAGTTCCGAATGTGAATGTGTGATGTATGGTATCCATAATTAAGCTGATGAGCATAAGACCAGACGTCAGATACAAGGCATGCATGCAGGCACCGGCAAGAATACGATGAATCTCTCCCCGCTGATACTCATCCCTTTCCTCTATATAGCCAACAAATGGCTTTAGCATTCTCTTCTCCATATTACTCAGCATTACTGTTTACCTCCCAGAAAAGTGTATTCAAATCAGAGTTCAGGGCCTTGGCCAGCTTAACGCACAAATCCAATGAAGGATTATACTTGTCATTCTCAATCAGATTGACCGTCTGCCGGGCAACTCCGACCTCCTTCGACAGGGCAAGCTGCGACAAACCGGAGCGTTTTCTGTATTCGGCAACCCTGTTCATATCGATTCCTCCTTGATAAAAAGTCATATATATATGACTAACTCTATGTTCATGGTACTCTCCATAAGTTTATGTGTCAATTATATATGACAAAAAAGAACTCCAAAACCCTATATTAGGGTTTGGAGTTCTTCCCGCTTAGGCGGACTGCTACAAGCTCTTCAATTCATACACCTTCTCCAGCGTAGCCAGACACTCTGTCTTCTTGTCATCACTATCCGTATGAAGATACCCCTCCACCATCCTGTATCCGAACACGAGCAGGATGAATTCGTAGACGCAGTGGCCGGCAAGCGGGGCAATCTCTCCCGCATATTCCGTGAAGCCCCGGTAATAAGCAGGGACACACCGCTGATAGTATTCAATCATGTGATCAAGATCCACCTCATCCGCAATCAGGCTGGCGATGTCCTCGCCGAGGTAGCCCCAGCCCGAGGTATCCCAGTCGATCAGCGCGATGGTCCCGCCCGAATAGATGATGTTGGTTACCCAGAAGTCCCGGTGGCACAGTACAAGGGGCAATTTTTCAATCCGGGCAAAAATATCGTCCGACTGCTCGTCGATGTCGATGAGCATTTGCCGGATATGCTGCGGGAAGTCGCATTCCTCCGAACGGATATAGTCGTAGACGAGCGGCCAGGACCGGTAATGCAGATAGGTGTTCTTCATGAGATCTGCATGGCTCAGGTTGGTCAGACTCTGCAGCACTTCAGGCTGCGCTGCGTATAATTTGCCTTGATAGCGTCCCAGCTCCAGTGCCGCCTGTTCATACATATCACCGGTCAGGTTCAGGCCTGAGATGCCATCCATATATTCCAGCCATAATCTCATTTCATCCCCGGCTTCATTCATCTCAGCATGATAACACACCGGCCAGCGGAAGGATTCTGTGAAGGTTGCATCGAGTGGCGAAGCGTAGAGGTCATATTCCCGCCGCCAGGAATGCGGATCATCGTAACGTTCCCATTTCTTCTGGATTTTCAGCACAATACGGTACGGCAGCTGCTCTCCGTCAGCCGTTTCGGCTGTTCCGGTAACCAGCTGCACATCCCCCAAGGTCCCGCCATGTAGCTGTAACGTCTGGTAGTCAGCAGATGTAATCGTTGTTTTGAAAAGCGCACTTAGTGCAGTATATAACGCTTCAGTTGGAATCTTCATTTTTTTCGTCCTCCGTTTTTCTTCATTTGCTTACGCTGCATCGCAGCTGACTGATTCTGGGCATCCTTGTGCCTGAGATAGTGTGTTCTATTCTGAACGAACCGGTTCTCCTGCTGCTGGGCCTTGTAGCGCTCCCAGCGTTCATGCGTCAGGGAACCATCCGCCAGTGCGGCGAGCACCACACAGCCCGGCTCGGACTCATGGCGGCAGTCGCTGAACCGGCATCTGGTGAACAAGTCTTCTACATCCGCGAAGCCTGCAGAGATGCCTTCGTCGGCATCGAACAGCCCTAGTTCACGCATCCCTGGGGTATCGATCACCATTGCTCCCGAGGGGAGCATGAACAACTGACGGTGGGTCGTCGTATGCCGTCCCCGGCTGTCTTCCTCCCGGATCGAACTAACCTTCATGACATCCTGTTCCATCAGCGCATTAAGCAGCGACGATTTGCCGACCCCGGACATGCCGAGGAAGACGATAGTTGAACCTGGCTTGAGGTAGGCATCAAGCTCATGTAGACCGAGACCGTTGTGACTGCACACGGCGTGCACCGGAACATCCGGCATGCTCTGCCGGACTTCTGCCAGCGGTAGGCTGTAGTCTTCGGTGAGATCAGCCTTGGTCAGAATGACGACCGGCTGGCCGCCGCTCTGTCTGGCCTGGGTCAGGTACCGCATCATCCGGGTGACATTGAAATCCCAGTTCAGGGAAGACAGGATGAAGACATAATCGAAGTTGGCGGCCACGACCTGCTCCAGAATGGTTTTGGTATAGCCTGCGGCATGGCCGGAATAATTCGCCCGCGAGAACTTGGAACGGCGGGGGAGAAGCGTAACAATAAGCGAATCTCCGCTCTTATTCGGATGCAGCAGGACGAAATCCCCCACGCAAGGGAAGTCTTCACGCGATTCAGCACTATGATAGAATGTGCCTTTGAGTACAGCGGTTAGCTCACCCCGCTCTGTGATTACTGTGAAGCGCTCCCGCCGGAGCTCTGTAATTCTGCCGGGCAATAGCCCTGAAGGAATTTCCTCTATTTCTGTATATCCATAGGTTTTTAGATTAATCATGTTTTAGGTTTAGCTCCTTATGATGTTGTTTTGTGGACGCAAAAATGCCGCGGAACAGCAGCCTCTTAAAGAAGCTGCTGATCTGCGGCATCAAGATGCAAAGAAGATACGACCTTCATCGTACCCCGCAAACAGCAATATTCACGAAAGGTTACTTGGGATGGCATACCAAATAATACGGGGCTTTGCCCGATTTTTGTGAGAAGTATGCCTGCTATGCAGTTCTAAACTGAAACCACCATATAAGTAGTAGCCAATTAAAACATCCCCTTTCGGATAAGGAACTTGTAAGAAAATTGATTGCTTATTTCTAAGCAAATTCAGGTTAACATATTTTGGCGTGCGAATCCATGTAGAGTTTAATTATAATTAATTTAGTGCGGTTCTATCCGCATTTATACTGCAATGTTTGGGGGATTCTCCCTGAACCAAGCGGGATTTGTCATAAAAATGTTCAATTTACGAACATTTGTGCAAACCTGACGGGAAATGTTCGTATTTGCCATTGACAAGGCATGTCATCTCCCCCTAAAATGATAAAGCGCTACAGCAAATATATTCGTATAATTCCGGGGATCGGCCCGGAAGTCTCTACGAGGTCACCGTAATGACCTGGCTACGATTAAGAAGAGCAGCTTGTTCTGGGATGACCGGCGATTGTCCGGGATTCCGGGCAGCGATCTCTTTTTTCGGGCCGGTGTCTTCCCAGATGCCGGCTTCCTGTGTTGCTGTATTGGCACAACATACAACCTTAGGGGGAGAACCATTTGAACCGCTTTTTCAAACTGAAAGAGAACGGCACCACAGTACGTACAGAGATCATGGCCGGTATAACCACGTTTATGGCAATGGCTTATATTCTGTCGGTTAATCCAAACACCCTGACTGCCTTCGGCCGCATTGATATGGGCTGGTATTCTGTCTTCCTAGCTACAGCGCTGGCAGCAGGTATCTTCACCATTGCTATGGGATTATTCATTAACTTCCCGGTCGCTCTGGCACCTGGTATGGGCCTTAACGCATATTTCGCTTCCGTAGTCTTATCCTCTGCCACCACTGAACATGAGTTCACCTGGCAAATGGGTCTTACCGCTGTATTTATTTCCGGGATTATCTTCATCATCCTGACCATTACCCGGGTCCGGCAAATTCTGCTCACTGCCATTCCTGACAGCCTGAAGCATGCGATCACTGTCGGTATCGGGATGTTCATCACCATTATCGGCCTGAAGAACAGCGGACTGATGACCATTGGTGTGGAAGCCGGTAAAGACATCGCTGCTAACAAATTTACAGATGTACTGTCTTTTGAAACGGTAATTCATATGGGCAGTCTGGAAGATACGAATGTTCAACTCGTCATTATCGGCCTGCTTCTGATCTCCATCTTAATGGTACTGCGCGTTCGCGGCGCCATCCTGTTCGGAATTCTCGGTACTACCGTCGCTGCTATCCTGATGGGTGCTGTAGATTTCAGTACAATTAATGAATCGCAAGCACATTGGATTCCTGACTTCACACAGCTTAACTTCTGGGAATTCGACTGGGAAGGCATTATGCACACCGGCATCGTATCGGCGATTGCCACCTTTACCTTCGTGGAACTGTTCGATACCTTCGGTACGCTGGTAGGTACTGCTGAACGTGCCGGAATCATGAAGAACCCTGAAGAGGGCAAAAAGCGTGTCGGCAATGCTATGTTCGTAGATGCAGTAGCTGTTGCGGGCGGTGCGATGCTGGGGACTTCCACCACTACCGCTTATGTCGAGAGTGCAGCCGGTGTAGCTGAAGGCGGACGTACGGGTCTGACTGCAGTAACTACAGGGATCTGCTTCCTGCTTGCCTTGTTCCTGGCTCCGGTAGTCGCTCTGATCCCTGGTCCGGCCACAGCGGCAGCGCTGATTATTGTCGGTGTACTCATGGCTCAATCGATCCGTGAGATTGACTTCCAGGACATGGTGCTGGCAATTCCGGCCTTCCTGACCTTTGTAATCATGCCGTTTACGTATAACATTGCTAACGGGATCTCATTCGGGATTGTTACTTATGTTATTCTGGCTTGTGTAGCGAATATCGCCGGCAAGAAGAAATACGATATCCACTGGATGATGTGGGTTCTGGCGATTCTGATTATTCTGCGTTATGTTCTGATCGGCAGCCAAGGCTAATAAGCTCCACGGATTCTGACTTCCATTCTGCGGTCTCTTCATTATATGAAGAGGCCGTTTTCTTTTTGCTCTTGAAAGGGGGAAGCCGCCGGAGAGAAGCTGGGTTTTACCCTTTTCATCAACCAATATTTAGATTATATTGTTGAAGAGGTGATAAATGGTGTCCGGTGTATTCAATCGAGTGTACAAGTCCCTCCGTAGCCAGCCCTGGCCGGTGCTGCTGTTCCTGCTTGGGGCAATGGTCCGTATTCTATACATAACTTCTATTCCACCAGGACTGAATCAGGACGAAGCCTCTATCGGCTATGATGCCTACTCCATTCTGCATTACGGGATGGACCGGAATGGTGTTCATCTGCCGATTCATCTAATCGCCTGGGGCAGCGGGCAGAATGCGCTCTATGCCTACTTGTCCATGCCGTTCATTCTGTTGTTCGGACTAACGCCGTTGTCTGTAAGGGCGCTTAGCCTAATCATGGGACTACTGGGCATGCTGTTGTTCTATCTCATTATGAAAAGACTGTCGGCCTCGCCTGGGGCCGGGACCGCTGCTATGTTCTTTATCGCCATTAATCCGTGGCATATTATGATGTCCAGGTGGGCGCTGGAATCGAATCTGTTTCCTACGATGATTTTGATAGCCGTATACTTTCTGCTGCGCGCCTTTACGAATCCAAAATGGCTGTATGCCTTTACCGGCATGCTGGCCCTCTCGCTGTATGCTTATGGAACAGCGTACTTTTTCGTTCCGCTATTTGCACTCGGTACGGCAATTCTTCTATTATATAGCAAGGTCCTGCGGCCCCGTGCCTTGGCCTGGAATTCTGTATGGTTTGCGGCACTGGCGCTGCCTATATTACTATTTATTATCATTAACCGCTACGCCATGCAGGATATAGCTACTCCGCTATTCACGATTCCGAAGCTTACGACGCCGCGCGTGGAGGAGATTTCGTCCGTATTCAGCGGAAGGCTGTGGCAGGCGGCTACGGATAACCTTAGTGCCTTCAGCAAGCTGATGTGGAGCGGGAGCGACGGCTTGGCCTGGAACTCCATCTCTCCTTACGGATATGCGTACCCGCTGGCGTTGCCTTTTGCACTGCTCGGCCTGGTCGTTCTCCTGCATTCCTGGTGGACAAGCCGGCGGGAGAAGGAGGGCGCTGGTAGGGGAGTCCTGCTGCTCTGGCTCTTGGTGGCGGTACTTATGGCGCTGATTACAACTGTGAATATTAACCGGATTAATATTATTTTTTATCCGTTCATTATGCTGGTAAGCACCGGATTCGTCTGGCTGGCAGGCAGAGTCAAGGGCGTAGCCATCCTGGCCGCGGCCGGATTCGCCGTGATGTTTATTTTATTCTCCAATGCGTATTTCCGCGATTTCCCTGAGCAAATCGGTCCAGCCTTCTACGAATCCTTGGGGGAGGCTGTCGAGTATGCTTCGGAACATAGCACCGGTGAAGTCTATCTTACGAATCAGGTGAATATGCCTTATATTTATGTACTGTTCTATGAGCAGATCAATCCGCATGATTTCCTGAAGTCCGTTCAGTATGCCAATCCAGGAGAAGCCTTTCAGCGGGTTTCTTCCTTTGGAAGATACAGGTTTGATGATTTGAACAGGGTGCCTGCGAATGCCGCATATATCTATGCGAATACTGCTGCGCCGCCTGCGGCAAGTGCCGGATCTACAGTGAAGCGCTTTGCCAACTACAGCGTACTGCTCACCAGTGAACAGAATGGCGGGTCTCAAGACACACCCAGGACTGCTGTAGGTGAATTTGTGAACGGAGGATTTGAGGAAGGGACAACAGGCTGGTCCTTTTCTGCGGGAACGGGAGTTGCTGGCAACAACCCCTTCGCCGGGAGTAAGCTGGCATATCTTGACCCCGGAGCGGAGACCATCGTTTCGCAGAGTTTTACCGCAACAGCCGGTGAGTACAGACTGACCGTTATGGCTAGTAGCGGCGGCAGCGGCGGGAAGATCGGCATTCGGGCAGCCGGTAAGGTGCTTGCAGAGACAGAGCTGCCTGCGGCGGAAGCCTATCAACAGGTCACACTTCCTGCGGTCACTCTGGAGCAGGGGATACAGGCGGAAGTATACATAACCGGCGGTAATGGCTGGATTAACATTGACGAGGTGAGGGTAGAACGATGACCAAAAATGTACGTGCAGCGGCAACCGTTATATTAATGCTCTTCTTATTTATTCTTCCTGCAACAAGTATTTATGCCGAAGGGAATTTATTGCAGAACCCGGGCTTTGAAGAAGGGGAAGAGGGGGCACCGGCAGGCTGGAGCAAGGACATGTGGATTGCCGGAGATGCGGCAGGCTCCATATCCGTTCAGTCCGAAGAGGTTCATTCCGGCGGCAAAGCGGCGGTGATTGAGAATCTGGAGCCCAATCACCTGAAGTGGGTGCAGACCGTTACCGTTGTGCCGGATAGCTACTACAGAATCTCTGGATATGTCAAAATAGCCAGCACCGTAGGCGGGGGAATCGGGGCCAACATCTTCCCGGTAGGCATTGGGGGCGGTTATCCCGCTACCAGCGATACCGGCGGTGAATGGCAGCGTCTGGAGTTCATCGGCCAGACCGGCAAGGAGCAGACCGAGATCGGAATCGGCGCTGCGCTCGGCGGCTATGCCAATCTGGTTCAGGGCAAGGCCTATTTCGATGATCTGTCCGTAGAGAAGCTGGATACAGTGCCGGAGGGATCGAATATAATCTCACTGGACAGCGGAGCCCAGGCTCCCCCGGCAGATGCGGATGGCGGAAGCAAGCCGGAGGAAGTGCCGCATAAAGTATCGCCGGCCAAGCTGCTGCTGCTTTCCGGAGTATTCTGCCTGTTCTTTGCTTTTCTGTACACAAGAGCCTTCCGCAGTGAGCGTCTGTTGAGACAGGAGGATGTAATCTACACCCGCTGGCTGTACGTTTTGTTTGGAGCGGCATTCATCCTGCGGATCTGGATCGGCCTTACGGCACAGGGCTACAAGAATGATATGAACACCTTCATGGCCTGGGGTCAGCGCCTGACCGACCTTGGACCGGGCAAATTCTATGAGGAAGGTTATTTCGCCGATTACCCGCCGGGGTACTTATATGTGCTATACCTGCTTAGCCTGCTGCGCGGATTATTTAATTTTGCGGGCGGATCAGGTGCCGAGACGGTTCTCTTCAAGCTGCCCGCGATTCTCTCTGATCTGGTGCTTGGCTGGATGATCTATAAGAGTGCGCGAACCAGGCTTGGCTCCGGGCTGGCCATGGGGCTGATGATGCTGTTCCTGTTCAATCCGGCTGTGCTGATGGATTCGGCAGCCTGGGGACAGGCAGATTCGTTTTTCCTCATCTTCCTGCTGCTCAGTATAATAGGGGTTGTCGATAAGCGCTTTGTACGTGCAGCGATCTTCTTTGCCGTCGCTACATTGATCAAGCCGCAGGCGCTGATTTTCACACCTGTGCTGCTGTTCGCCTTCTATCATCACCGGGCCTGGAAGCAGCTTGCGCTGGGCGCCCTATACGGACTGGGGATCTTTCTTGTCCTCGCAGCTCCGTTTTTCTGGAATAACGGCGGTTTTGCGGGCTTGATTAACCTCTACAAAAGTACACTGTCCTCCTATCCGTATTCCACAGTGAATGCGTTCAATCTGTATGCCTTGACTGACCCGATGTGGTCGGCGCTGGATGTGACCTGGCTCGGCATTCCTTACCGTATATGGGGCTTTATTTTCATCCTGGCGGCAGTTGCACTTGCTGCATATTATTCTTTCAATACTAAGGACCGTAAGGATCTCTCCAAGTCCTACTTCATCGCTATGGTGCTGATCACGATTGTCTTCGTATTCGGTACCAAGATGCATGAGCGTTACTTGTATCCGGTATTGATCCTGTCCTTATTCGCCTTCATAGAGAGCCGGGACCGGCGGTTCCTGACCCTGTTTCTCGGGTTCTCCCTGACCCAGTACATCAATGTTGGTTATACACTGGCGTACCTGAATACCGGCGGAAATCCACCGGCCGACGGTATTGTTCTGGTTACAGCTATTACCACTATCATTCTTGCGATATATCTGCTCTATATTGGATACGATGTGTATATCCGCCGAACTGCGAAGTTTTTGCCTGAACCGGTTACTCCCAAGGAGTCCTATGCAGCAGATCTGCTGCTTGCAGAAGGCATCAAGCCGCTTGCCCCTGCTGGGCGGCGTTCTCCGCTGAAGCTGAAGCGCAGAGACTGGGTCTGGATGCTCGGTATCACCGCGTTGTACGGAGCGCTTGCCCTCTATCATCTGGGTGATAACAAGGCGCCTGAGACTCTGTGGGAGCCGGCGGCCAGCGGCGAGAGCTTCTATGTGGATCTGGGGCAGGCCCGTCAGCTTGAGCGGGTCAATGTGTTCGGCGGTGTCGGAACAGGGAAGTTTCAGCTGGAATTCAGCCAGACCCCTGATAATTGGAGCAGTCCGCTTGAGGTAAGCGAGGATGTCGGCAATGTCTTCATCTGGAAAAGCCAGCCGCTTAACGTATCTGCAAGATATGTCAAGCTCTCGGTTACGTCTCCAGGCTTCACCCTCAATGAGATGGCCTTCTATGAGCAGGGGGCACCGAAGGTTCCTCTGACCATAGCAAGCGTAACACCTGATTCGGGAGCAGCAGCTAAAAGAGGAACGCCGGCCAATCTGTTCGACGAGCAGTCCGTCATACCGGAGAACTCTAATTTCATGAACAGTACGTATTTTGATGAGATCTATCATGCCCGCACGGCTTATGAGCATTATCATAATATTGTGCCTTATGAGAACACGCACCCGCCACTTGGCAAGCTGCTGATCGGGATAGGAATGGAGCTGTTCGGCGTCAATCCGTTCGGGTGGCGGATCATAGGCACCTTGTTCGGGATTGCGATGCTGCCGCTGATCTATATTATGGCTATGCGGTTGTTCCGTAAGACTACCTATGCTGCACTGGCAACAGGATTGTTCGCACTGGACTTCATGCATTTCACCCAATCGCGGATTTCGACCATCGATGTATATGGTGTATTCTTCATTATGCTGATGTTCTATTTCATGCAGCGGTATTTCACGATGAATTTCTACCGTGTTCCGCTGCGGACCACACTGGTTCCGCTGTTCTGGTCCGGCCTGTTCTTCGGCATCGGGGTTGCTTCGAAGTGGATCGTGATTTACGGCGGCGCGGGACTTGCTATTATGCTTGCGCTGGTACTCTTTGAACGCTACAGGGAGTACAAGGCTGCCGGACGTCTATTGGCTGAAGGCAAGCTGAGCGGGCAGGAGCTCAAAGCCGCCTGCAGGAATGCAGATCAGTCCTTCTGGAAGAATACAGTGATCACCTTGGCTAGCTGTATAGGATTCTTCATTGTCATTCCAGGGATCGTATATAGTTTGTCCTTCATTCCTTCACTGTCTGTGTCGGCAGAGGGCTTCACCGTTAAGGGGCTGATTGATGCCCAGAAGAATATGTACAACTATCACAGCCAGCTTGTAGCAACACATCCGTTCGCCTCCTCCTGGTGGGAGTGGCCGTTCATGAAGCGTCCCGTGTGGTTCTTCAGCGGCGGCGAAGGCTTACCCGCAGGCAAGACGAGCAGCATAGTAACGATGGGCAATCCGCTGATCTGGTGGACAGGAATCTTCGCGATGCTGGCTGCCGTATGGTTCACTGTGAAGCGCCGGGACAAGAACCTGTACATGATCTGGATCGGCTTCTTCTCACAATATGTTCCCTGGATGCTTGTGCCGCGTGAGACGTTCCTGTACCATTACTTTGCGATGGTGCCGTTTATGATTCTATCCATTGTGTACATCCTGAAGCTGCTTGACAGCAGGTTCCAGGGTGCCAGATACCTGCGGTACGCCTATGTTGCGGCCGCCGCCATCCTGTTTGTAATGTTCTATCCGGTATTGTCCGGCATGCAGGTGAACAGCAGTTATATCATTCAAGTACTTCGCTGGTTCCCTTCCTGGGTATTCTAGGAGGGGAGCTGTAAGAGCCGTATATTTGTTCAAAGCTGATGTTGATGAGGTGCATCAAGGAAGCTGTGGCTTACAATAAATTTAGGAGGAACCCTTGTGAAGGCCAGATATAGTGTAATTGTCCCCATGTATAATGAGGAGGAAGTCATTCAGGTAACCTACGAGCGGCTCAAAAAAGTAATGGATGAGTGCGGGGATACCTATGAGCTCGTGTTCGTCAATGACGGCAGCCGGGACCGTACGGCTGAGATTATACGCGGAATCAGTAATGCGGATGAGCATGTCAAGCTGATTGACTTCTCCCGTAACTTCGGCCACCAGGTGGCGATTACAGCGGGCATGGATTATGCTGAAGGTCAGGCTGTTGTGGTGATTGACGCAGATCTCCAGGACCCGCCGGAGGTCATCCTGCAGATGATCGCCAAGTGGAAGGAAGGCTATGAGGTAGTCTATGCCAAGCGGCTGAAGCGCCACGGAGAGACCTTCTTCAAGAAGGTGACAGCCAAAATCTTTTACCGTCTGCTCAGCAGCATGACCAGTGTGGAGATTCCCACAGATACCGGGGACTTCCGGCTGATCGACCGTAAGGTCTGCGATGTGCTGCGCGGCCTGAAGGAGAAGAACCGTTATGTGCGGGGGCTGGTGAGCTGGGTTGGCTTCCGGCAGACCATGGTGGAATATGTGCGGGAGGAACGCTTCGCCGGGGAGACAAAATATCCGCTCAAAAAAATGATCCGCTTTGCGCTCGACGGAATCACCTCCTTCTCGCATAAGCCGCTCAAAATCGCCTCCTATGTCGGCTTCTTCCTGTCCTTCTCCAGCTTCATTTACCTGTTCCTGGTTTTATTCCAGAAGGTTTTCACCTCCTGGACCGTGCCGGGCTGGGCATCCATTGTGGGAGTTAACCTGCTGTTTAACGGCATTGTGCTGATGCTGCTGGGCGTCATTGGGGAATACATCGGACGGATCTATGACGAATCGAAGGATAGACCACTCTATATCGTAAGCGAGACCAGAGGCTACCCGGAGACAGAGGCTGAAGACACCCGGAAGGAAAGCGATTATGCAAGATAAGGCTTGGCGCGCAGGCATGATTCAGTTTCTGAAATTTAATGCGGTGGGCCTGCTTAATACATTCATAGATTTTGCGGTATTTACCCTGCTGCATTCCCTGGGGATGCTTAACACCCCCGCACAGATTATTTCCTACAGCGCCGGGACGGCCAACAGCTTTTTCTGGAATAAGAAGGTGACCTTTAAGGGAAGGGACAGAGGCGGGAATGGCGGCTTTGACCGGATGCAGCTGGTGAGATTTATTGTGCTGAATCTGCTGGTACTGGGCATTTCGGTGCTGCTGATTCATCTTCTGACTGACCGGCTGGGGATACAGGTGCTACTGGCCAAGGTGCTGGTTACCTTCATAACAGTGATCATTAATTTCTTTGGAAGCCGGAAATGGGTATTCTAAAGAGACAGTATATATTCCCCGTATCCTGCGGGGCTGCAGTTATTCTATATTGCGGAGGCGATTGTCATGCGGAAGTTATCCTATTTGATTATACTTGCCGGGGTCCTGATTATGCTCTACCCCAAAGGAAGCGAATGGTACGAGGACCGTCAACAGCAGAAGCTGCTGGAAGAGGCCGAACAGGCTTATAGTGAAATCGTTCCTTCGGCTACGGCTCCTGCCAGCCAGGATCTGAGCAAGCCTTATGCGGAAGTCACCCAGCTGCTCGCGGAAGAGTCTGGTGCGGAAGAGCCGGTGCCCACTGCAGCGCCCGAGATTGAAGTTGGAGGGAAGATCACTGCCATTATTGAAATCGACAAAATCGATCTGAAGCTGCCTGTTCTGGAGGGCGCCACCAAGACCAATATGAAGCATGCTGCGGCGCATATGAAGGAGACAGCTCCGATTGGCGCGGTAGGCAATGCAGCAATTGCGGCACACCGCTCAAGAACGGCAGGGCGGCTGTTCAACAGACTAGATGAGGTCGGTAATGGGGACACCATTACTGTTATTACAAGCGGCCAGGAATACAAGTATGTTGTATATGATGTATCTATTGTAGAGCCTACCGATATTTCGGTACTGAAGGGAAATGATAATGATAAGATTCTGACCCTCATTACCTGTGATCCGCTTGTCAACCCGACCCACAGACTCATCATTCATGCGAAGCTCACCTGAATCTATCAGAACAAGGCGATAAAGGTCGAAAAAACATAAAATTTTAGTATATTTGTGGTGGAATCTAGCAATTTGGGTCTTGCTAATAGAGATGTGTATGGTAAAATAGAACTATCAAAAGCTAATGCACGATAACGGCAAACCTATCGAAAGGTAGGGACGCAAAGCTAGAGGGCCTTCCCGTCATGGATGGCAGCCAGCTACCGAATGAAGAGGCTTTTTTTGTTTGTTTTAATTCAGAATCTGTCATTATGTGGTAGTAGATTGGACAGATAAAGCTTATACGATAACGGCAAACCTATCGAAAGGTAGGGACGCAAAGCTAAAGGGCCTTCCCGTCATGGATGGCAGCCAGCTACCGAAAGGGGTTTTATCCATGAAAAAGTTTTATTTAATGCTAATTACACTTTTTGTAATCGTCACTTCCGTGCAGACAGGCACTGCTCAAGCTGCTAATGCAGATTCAAGCTGGTTAAATGTTGGACAACTTGATCAAGGGGTTATCGGGGTTTCGTACGATGTTCCTAAGGACAAGAAGATGAAGCTCATGATTACCAAGGACAATAACAGCTATACTTACAACTTATACACCTCCAAGCCGAACGAGACGTTCCCGCTGCAACAAGGAAACGGCTCTTACAAGGTATCCGTTCTTGAGAATACTACGGGCAACAAATACAAAGTGCTATCTTCCGAGACTGTCTCTCTTTCAATGAGCAATGTGAATGCCGTATATTTGAGCTCTGTACAGAATGTTAAGTGGAGTTCTTCCGATAAATCCGTTCAAAAGGCAGCCCAGCTTACAAAGGGTCTGACCACAGATGCAGACAAAGTTAAGGCTATCTACAATTACATCGTAGCTAACGTGAAATATGACTACTCTCTGGCTAACAGCGTAAGCACAGATTATATTCCGAACAACGATAACACGCTGGCTACCAACAAAGGGATCTGCTACGATTACGCATCCTTGTTCGCTACTATGCTCCGCAGTGAAGGTATTCCAACCAAATTGGTTATGGGAAATACAAGCTATGTAACTTCATACCATGCCTGGAACGAAGTGTTCCTAAATGGCAAATGGGTAACGATTGATACTACAGTAGATGCAGGTCTGGGCAAGAACACAGTATCAACAGAACTGGTCAAAGCAGCAAGCAAATACACTGCAGCGAAATTCTACTAAGAATAGCTGTGAACTATAGCATTACCTGAGAATAACCCGCTTAATCATTAAGCGGGTTATTTTTATTTATATAAAGGTTGCTTTTTAATAGAAGGATAGGTTATTATAAGTAAGCGTTGTTGGAGCGGCAAAGGAAATGAGAATTACTTAAATAAGTAATTTCAAAAATAAAGCTTGCATTGCTCGGATGAACGTGATATATTATAAGAGTTGCTGGTGACGCGGTAAGCGGCGCTGATAACGAGCTTGATCTTTGAAAACTGAACAACGAGTGAGTATCGGAGATCACTTCGGTGAGATCCAAATTAGAGAATGTAAATTCTCGTCAGATGTTTCAAAATGAGCAATCGCTCTTTCTAAATACCAATTTGG
>NZ_ASPS01000043.1:0-25299 GCF_000517865.1 Paenibacillus sp. FSL R7-269 | reverse complement strand
TGGAGGAGATCACCGCGGCAATAAAGCCCATCCCCATCGTTGCTGCGAACAGCCCTTGATCGGCAACGGCCTGGATGGCATCAGCTAATACATTCGTAAGCCCCGCATTTCTTAGACCATATACGACAACATACATGCCGATGGAAAAGAACACAATGGCCCAAGGTGCCCCCTTCAACACTTCTATTGTGGGAACAGCAGGACTTCTCCTTGCCATGAGCAAGAAAAAGATCGCGATGATACCCGCCACTATGGATACCGGAATATTCAGGAATTCACTGACAAAGTATCCTGCAAGCAGAAGCGCAAGTACGAACCAGGATAACTTAAACATCTGCTTGTCTTTAACAGCCGCTTCAGGGTTCTTTAGCTGGGAGCTATCAAAGTTTCTTGGAATGCTTTTACGGAAAAAGAGATAGAGCACAAAGATGCTTGCCCCTAAAGAAAATAAGGTAGGCATTAACATCCGTCCGGCATATTCCATAAAGGTTAATCCGAAAAAGTCAGCCGATACGATATTCACCAGATTGCTTACAACCAGGGCAAAGACGTAGTATCTGCTATAAACCCGCTAGCAATGATGAACGGAAAAACCTTTTTCTCATCAAAATTCAGCGCACGGACCATAGCCAACACAATTGGTGTTAGAATGAGCGCAGCTCCGTCATTAGCAAAAAATGCCGCTACTACAGCACCCAGAATGATGACATAGATAAACATTAGGGTTCCATTCCCGCTAGCAGCTTTGGCCATATGTAAAGCTGCCCATTCGAAGAATCCAATTTTATCGAGGATTAGGGAGATCAAAATGATTGCTACAAAGGCCAGTGTGGCATTCCACACAATCAACGTAACATCCAGAACATCCTTCAAGCTGACGACACCGACAAGTAAGGCGAGTAACGCTCCGCCGCAGGCAGACCATCCAATGGACAGATGTTTAGGTTGCCAAATAACAAAAACCATCGTGACTATAAATATCAGACTTGCCAGAGATACCAATGGTATTCCCTCATTGTATGTCTAACTCCACGCATCAGAGCACTCCCTTCAAAGAGTTAAGTTTAATGTCACGAATCATTATATAATTATATGATTATATATTCAACGAAAAAGTGTTACTCGCAGCATGCAGTTTTAGAAGGTTTATTCAAATGCAAGAGAATGCCACTCGCATCCGGAGTGAGATTTAGGATCGCCTTAACATGGGGTTTATCTTCAATGTTTAAAGAATAGTACACCCACTGCCCCCTTTTCTGTTCCTTTACCAGTCCGCTGCTTTTTAATTTACGTAGATGCTGACTAACGGCTGGTTGAGAAATGTCAAAGAGATCCACGAATTCACATACACACCACTCTCGCTCTTTTAGAAGTGTAAGGATCGTGAGACGCGTCTTATCTCCAAGGAGCTTTAAGTCTTCTGCAAGATTATCAAGTGTATCCAATTTAAAATCTCCCCTCCCCGTATATAAGACAATACTTATATTCTAAGACCTTTAAGATGAATTATCAACTTTGCAAAATAATATTTGCAATTTGCAATTAATTGCGCTATAACTACATCAAGAGGTGAGAACAATGGAAACCCCAAGAGAACTATTCCAAATCATGACCCGGCGCTTAGGGCTTCTCAATAAGGACTGCTGCAGCGTAGGAGGGTGTACTCTTTCCGCAGCCCAAAGCCATCTTTTATATGAGATCGATCGGAGTCATAATCCTTCCATGCAACAAGTCGCCGAAACCCTTGGCACGGATATCACTACCTTTAGCAGACAAGTCCAGTCTTTGGTAAAAATGAACTTGGTTAGAAAGACACCTAACCCCACAGATCGGAGAATTTTTACCCTGGCGCTTACTCCTGAAGGGAAAATGGTAGCTACAACTATTGATCACCAAATGAATGAATACCTGAACGAAGCCTTTTCGCATATGAGTGAGTTTGAAGTAGAAACATTATTACGGTCCATTAAGCTTTTCAACGAATCTATGGGAAAACTCAGCAATTGCTGTGCACCTGTAAAAGGGTGATTTCTCTTCTTTTTTACTTGTATGTTGCAAATTATATCAACTAAGGAGTGTATAATCATGACCAAGCTTACGAATGATCAGATTCGCCAAAATGTACGGGGACGTTATCAAAAGATTGCTGTAAGAAACGTTGAGACTTCCTCTCCCAGCCGAACTTCTGCTGTCAGCAGTTGCTGTGACTCCCCATCTGATTTCAGTGCCATATCTGCTAAGTTGGGTTACTCCAGTGAGGATATGACACCTGAGATGATCAGTCGAGCAAGAGATAATGCCCTTAAAGGTAAGTTTAGTAACACCGAATTCAGATTGGGCGAAATAGAGCATCTTCCTGTTGCAGATAATTCGATCAACGTCATTATCTCCAACTGCGTGATTAATCTCTCCCCTGACAAACAGCAAGTATTCCGTGAGGCTTATCGTGTTCTTCAGCCTGCCGGTCGTCTTGCCATATCTGATATAGTAACTACAGCCGAGCTTCCTCCTGAGATCAAAAATGACCTGGATGAATTATATTCGGGTTGTATCTCAGGCGCCTCTTCCATTGCCGATTTGGAATTTATGCTTCAGGAAAGCGGCTTTACTGAAATCAGCATTGAGCCAAAGGGAGAATCTAAAACATTCATCAAAGATTGGATTCCAGGTTCGAACGTTGACCAATACATCGTCTCTGCTGTAATTAAAGCGAGAAAGTAATCTTAAGGGGATGTTCATGTGATTAGTACATTAACTGTTCGTCAGGCCACACCTGAGGATATTCAAAGCATTCTTCGTATCTACAATCAGGGGATCGAGGACCGGATCGCTACACTTGAAACAGAAACGAAAGACTCTTCATATATGGAATCATGGTTCAACGATCACCAAGGCCGTTTCAGCGTTTGGGTTGCTGAACGCGAAGGTGAAGTCATGGGCTGGGCCTCACTGAACCCATATTCTCACCGGTGCGCTTATAACGGCGTCGCTGACCTTTCTGTATATATTGATCGAAGCTTTCGTGGGCAAGGTGTAGGCAGCTCCCTCCTGGAATCCTTACACAAGGTAGCAAAAGAAAATAGCTTTTATAAAATGGTTCTCTTTACCTTTCCGTTTAATGAGAGTGGTCAAGGATTGTATCGAAAAATGGGCTACCGGCAGGTTGGTGTATTTGAGAAGCAAGGATTGATGGACGGAGCGTTCATTGATGTGATGATTATGGAGAAGCTACTATAAAAATGAAGATTAAAAGGAGAAGTTCCACCCGCAAACGGAGGAACTTCTCCTTTTAATCTATACCTACAATCTCACTTCTTCTCTCCATAAATAACACATCTCTCCAGACTTCATTCATTTCCCGGCCTTTTTTCTAAGAGTTACTAACCTCAGTTCCCATTTTCATCGTCTGGACCATGTTATATTCTTTCTTCACAATCTCTTCGAGTTTTACGATAGCTTGATCATGAACACGATTAGATACGATCATTTTAATAACTGTCGTTCTATAAATTTCCCATAAATGACTTAGTTCCACGCTTTGTTCTGCTAACTTCTTATAGAGATTTGTATGGGACGATTGATCTTCCAGTAACTTAAAAAGCCTGTTATTCTTCTTATGATTCTGTGCAAAAGAACTGCTTCTCAAGGCAAATATGCTGGTATCGTTCAAATGACCTACAAGTTCTTCGAATTCCTCTACATAATCGGTCAACGCTTGTAGTCCCAGCTGATAATGAAGACCATATTGCTCGAGGAAAACGACTTTATCATCCAATAGATTGCTTCTGAGTTCTGAGATAAACGAGTCCGGTACTGAAAATTCATGGTTAAAATTTCTTATCGATCCTTCATGCACAGAAACCATGATGAATCTGACTTTTCTGCCGCTTGTCATTAGATATCGGGTAGATTCCATAATGACTTCAAGTGGAGTTTGGTAATCGTGCATTCGCCCTGGGGATAAGCAATCTTCAATTACTGTGTATGCATCCCCACCCGCACATTTTCCATGAATAAAGGTCGGATGGATAAAATGTATTTTTCCGGATTCTCTTCCACTGGAATAAAAAAAGCGGTCCACATCGAGAAAGACATATTTCTTCTTGTCTAAAGCGCATTCAATCATCTCATCCAGCAAAGGGATATCAGATTGCTCAAGAAGCTGATCCTCAAAGCGAAGAAAATGATAGAGCTGTTCCGTGTCATATTGAACCTTCGGCAGCATTAATCCTTGATGCAGCAAGCTTTCAAAATTGTCTTCGGGGAATGTCTGGTTGATGATTTTTTTCCAGTACTGCGTTTTAAAAGTCAGAGGCAGCTTCTCGAACGATGAATGATGACTAATGAGAATCGCCATCAAGTTATTATTAACACAATCAAGCCAAATGTCATTATAAGGCAATATCCGATGGGTAGGTGTCACATGGTCAACTCCCTATGATGAACTCACTTATTAGGTGGACAGCCAGCTCACATCATTTAAGGTACCGTCAGGGCGAAGCATAACTTCCTTCGGAAGAGCATGAGACAGAAAATGAACATTGCCGCAGGTTAAGCCATAGGCCCCCATATGGGGAAAAGCGATCCAATCCCCCGGCTCTAGAGGGGGGAGCATGACGCTGCCTTGCAGCACATCTGCGGGAGTGCACAATTTACCGCAAACATTGTAGGAGATTCGGCCTTCTCCTTCACCGGATTCATATAGCTTGCGCTCCCCCGCCTTCCAAAGCTGAAGAGGCAGAGGCTGCTTGAAGCCTCGGCCCATCAGGCTGGAAAAAGCCCGATGGTGGGTTCCCCCATCGACAATGGTGAAGGCTTTGCCTTTGGAGAGCTTGGTGTACAGCACTCTGACCGCATAAATCCCCATCGTTGCGGCAATTCGCCGCCCTGATTCTACGAATACCATTTCCAATTCCAGATCCCGGTTGCGCTCTAACTCCCCGGCAAGATACGCCCCGAAAGCTTCGACAGGAAACGGCTCATCGCCTTCAAACATGGGAACGCCGAAACCGCCGCCGAGCCCTAAGCAGCGAAGCTGCAGGCCGAATTGATTTCGCACCTGCCGGGTGAGACCGAACATCATCGGAACGCTCTCCATATAAAAGTCGAGGTGGAAATTTTGCGTGCCCTGGTACGTATGCAATCCGATCAGCTCTAGCCCTTCAAGGGTAATGGCGGTTTGCACCGCTTCATTAATTTCACTGTCGTCGATGCCAAACTGGGAGGCATGTCCGACCGATGACATCCGCGAGCCTTTGGCTCCAGTAGACAAATTGACCCTTAACATAACGGGAGCGGCAATACCAAGCGCAACAGCTTCATCGTGAATGACGAATAGCTCCGGGATGGACTCGGCATTAATCGCGTAAATCCCATGGCGAAGCACATGATGAATCTCGTCCGCGCTTTTGCCCGGTCCGGTAAACACGATGTTGTGCGGATTTACCCCGTTAGAGCGGGCCATCTCATATTCCCCAACCGATGCGACTTCGATCGGCGAACCCCAGCCGTTTATGAGACGGCATACCTCCGGATTGGGGTTGACTTTCATGGAATAATATAGCGTCACATCCTTGGGTAAAGCGTCCCGCAGCGAAAAATAATCGGAGGCCAGCTTTCCCTCGTCATATACATAAACGGGTGACCCGAACGGCTTGACTGCTTCCAGCCAAAAGGGTTCGCCCACTTCCTGCTGATTAGACAGTCTTTGTGAAGCCATAGTCATATGACAGCTCCCCTCCATTCCATGATTGCTTCCTCCAGCCCTTGACGGGCAAGCTTCTCCGCTTCATCGTCCACACCCCAGCTCAAAGTCGAGACCCTGCAAGGCCGGATACGGTCTGCCGATTCCCCATCCTGGTGGAAACCATACACGAATGCCCCGCCTTGTCCGGCAGAGATCCTTATCGATGCCACCTTTTCGGCAAATTCTGCAAATTTGGCACCAGGGTGGAGCTTGAAATCATAGGATTGAGTCTCCATTCTTGGAAACCCGCGTTCGAGCAAGTGCTTGCGAATCTTCAGCAAATACGTGACCATGGTAAGACGGGCGTTGATCTCAATAACCGGTATTAAAGTTCCGTCTTCATCCAGTATGGAGTCTACCCCGAGAAAGCCCTCGTAGCCCCGGGAATGTAAAGATGTACCCAGCTGCTGCAGCTGTTCGGTATAAGCCACGATCAAGGCTTCAGGCAGGTCCGGGTGCAGACGGCTCCCCCTGTACACTCCTGCATCTGTAATCCTCTGCTCGGTCATAGCCAGGATCTCGCAATCTGTTTCCCCCAGCCAGAGCTGTGCCGTCAGATGGCGCTCGACCTGATGCCAGCGTTCCACCGTCACAACCGGTTGCCCGCCTCCCCGCGAGATCTGCCTCTCTAAATATCCCAGCAGCATCTCCAAATCCGGGCCTCGATGGATATGGAACAGCGCTTTACCGGAAGAACCGTAAGCGGTTTTTACAACCAGCCGGGCTCCAGGATGCCGTCCCTCCAACTCGGCGCAAGTACGGCGGATCGCGTCAAGCCCCTCGCATATCCTACCGTCGCTGACTGGAAAGCCGATTTCTTCGCATAATTTACGCGTTGCGATCTTGCTGTTCAGTTCCACGGACAATCGGGCTGGCGGGCCGATCCACCTCCCTCCGTTTTCCTTGAGAAACTGCTCCTCCTGCTCGTCCATCAAGTAAGGAACGGCAATCCGGTTGCGAAACTCACCCGTATATTCAGACCGTGCGCCAATCGCGATTGAGGGTATGGCTATCTTCTCTTCTTCCAAATAAGATAGGAATTCAGGATCCGGAGCCTTTTTCAGGAGAACAAGATCCTCCCGGTCAGCCAAATAAATTTGGTAGAGATCCATTTGCGATACGAGCCGGTCTCCAGACGCATTGTTAATTTGGGGTAAGCGAATATCTAGAGCGGCTTTTCCTTGTTCCCAATTAATATTGGAGTACCAGAGCTTCGGTGCGCGCGTTCCAGTCAGATGCTCCACATAAGGTGCTTTATTCATTATCCAGTCACCTCCACTTTCCCCAGCTTGTGATCGGACTCCAGCCCTTTAAGCCAGCCCAGCTCCGACTTTAAGATTTCAAAGGGTATGGCTCCGAACCATTCCAGAGATACCGGGGCTCGGGTAGTGTCCATGAGAAGGCGCTTCATTATGGCTTGGCAGTCCATTTCTCCATCGGCCAAGGGTACGATACCTCTGCGGCTGCCGCTCGGAGAATATATATTGTTCGGAGAGAATACTTCGAGCCATTGCCGGGATTCCACATTCTTCAGATGGATATTGAAAATCCATGGCTTCAAGCGTTCGTAGGCGGCAAGGGGATCAGCGCCCGATTCCCAAATGTGCAGAAAGTCCAAATTCAGCTTCAAGGCTGGGTGGCCGGTTTGCCTGAGCAGTTGAAGTGTGGAATCTAAGCCGTCGGCAGCGGTTCCCGGATGAGTCTCAACCACTGTATAGACCCCTTCCCTCTCTGCTACGGCGCACAGGATATTTAGACGTCCGGTGCAAAGCTCCCAGTCCTTCTCATCAAGAGATTGGCTGCTCAGGTTTCCGGCGAAAATCCTCAGCTTATCTGTGTGGAACGCTTTGGCCGCCTGGACGGTTTCCTGCCATTCCTTAAGCAGAACGTCCGTTGGGATATTCCCCATGAGAGGGATATAATCGCTCAGCATGTTGATTTCGAGCCCGTAGCTGAACATTTCGTCCAGCATACCTCCCAGCTCCTGTCCCCGTTGGCGAAGCAAAGCCTTGGCATGCACGCCCCACAGTTCTATACCGTTGAAGCCCGTATCACGAGCATAACGGAGCAGCTCCCGGAAGGATACCAGCTCGTGCCGAAAAGAAATCGTGCATAGATTATACCGCAGTCAGATCACCGCCTATTCCATTCATCCAGGCCAGGAATTGAAGCTCCGCATCCTGAATGTCCCGCAGCCTGGCAAGAGCCGAGCGCAGCAGCGCTTCGTCCCCGATGTTCTTGCGGTATTTCACCAGCAAGAAATTCAGTGTCGTCCATAACTTCACGATCCCGCTGATCCGGTTCGTCCCTTCCAGCACCTGCCCCTTGTCCATCACGCCCAGCTGGGCAAAGCTATTCCATATGGAAGATCGGAGCTTGGTTAAGGAAGCAATGGCGATCGAGTTCTGGTTCAACCAGTTCGAGGTTTGTTCCGGGCTTAATGCTAGAGATTCCTGCAAATCCCGGGCAAAGCAGTCCAATGCGGCGGTACCCGAACTGTATTGAGAACGGACATACATTTCGTAGTTTCGCTTGGCTGCATAGGTGAAGATATCATGCTTGCCGGGAGACTCGAACACCTTCCCTTCTTGATCCGGCTGAAGCTCGTAGAAAATGATCTCCTCCTCTTCCGGCTCCGCTGATGCCCGCATAAGCTCTTCTCCGGTCAGGAATCCGTTGAAACCGACAATGGGATCGAATACTCTGAAGGCGTTACGCGCTTCATCGAAGCTATCTGCGAGGATATAATGATCGAATCCACTCTCCGCCATGATCAGCATGTTGGGAGGGAAAAAATCCAGATCGGATGGGCGGCATTTCACTACCGCACGGTTCCCTGACTGAACAGACTGCTTCAGCGCCTCAGGTCCAGTTCCCTTGTAAACCAGATGGATGCCGTACAGAAAGGGCAAGCTTTTGTTCAACCGCACATGCTGGCTCGCCGTAATAATGCGCGAAACATAATTGACATTCCAGTAATCCAGCAGAAACAGATCAGGGTTGGCCCCGGACCGGTATAAGTGGGTCAAGATGCAGGAAGCTGCACATTCCATCGCCGCCAGCTTCATCATTTCCGGCTTGGCATCCGGCGTATCCGTATGAGACGTCATCTCTTCATTCTCCTTCTTCATTTGAGGAAATACGGCAAACAAAGGACGGTATTTTGCCGCTGACAGGATCGGCTTCGAGCCTTGAGACGGTTTCTATGGACAATTTCACCGGCTTGCCCGCCGCTCGGTGAAGAAAAGCGGATAGCTTGGCCTGCACGTCCTCGAACTCGCTTGGCGAGGCTTCAGTCGCCAGCCGGACGGAAAAAGAGGTTAATGTATTCTGCACGATCTGAAATTGGCGGACTCCTCTGGCTGCAGCAAGCTCCCAAAAAAACTTGTCCAAATACCGGAAGACGGCGGAATGCACCTGTGCTCCAGGCAGCCGAATCTGGGATGTTCGAACGGGAAGCAGTTGAAGAAGGAGACGGCCGGTTTCAGGGTCCCTGCGAATACTTCCGATATCCCCTGTCCGGTAACGGACATAAGGCAGACTCCTCATGATCAGCGAGGTGACCAACACTTCGCCGAATTCCCCCTCCTCTACATGGAGTCTTGAGGCTGGATCAATAATTTCCACATATACGGCGGACTCATCGATTTCCAATTGGCCGCTCTGGCCTGCGAACGCGATACACCAGAACTCTTCCAAACCGTAATAGTCTACGCATGGAACGCGGAACACCTCCTCAATCCGTTCTTTCTGAGAGCCATGCAGCGTTTCGCCCCAGTTCTGGGTAAACAGGAGGGAAGCCGGCAACGAATATCCCCCGTCACGCATATATTCGGCCAACGCGCAGAGAGCGGAAGCTCTCCCCTGGATAAAATGAGGATCTTCCCTGATTATCAGTTCTGCATAATGTCTAAGGGACCTGGGCTCCGCCAGCAGACGGTTGCTCAGCAGCAGCATCCGGTGCCTGGGCGGCAGCCCCCACTTTTTTCTATGCTTATACAGGGTCAGCGAGAGTGTCCATATCTCCTCCGTAGTTTTCACACAGCGGAACGGCACTCCGGTAGTTCCCGAGGTGAACGATTCGGTCACCCGCCTTGCATCAGGATGTTCGAAAAGGGCGCGGTTGTCTGCGATCAAGTGTTTGTCTGTAATCGGCAGCTGATGGAAATCAACGTCCGTATAAGGGCTATAAAACGGGTACGTCCTGCGCAATTCGTCAGCCAGCTCTTGCAAATGGCCCGGGGTGAACACCTTCATGAAGCCACCTTGCGTTCTACAAAATGCAATACGGCCTGGACGCTTCGGAACGATTCCGGGCGAATATCGTCCACATCCAGCTCAAAGCCGAATGTATCCTCCAGCGCCGACAGAAGCTCCAGTATTTGAATGGAGTCGATTCCCAGATCGTCTACCAAAGCATGATCCAGCTCGACCTCGCTGGTTAGCCTCTTGGCCACAGCAGCTATCGTTTCTCTCACCTTAAAGAGTATATCTTCATGCTCTATGGACATGTTCTTCCTCCTTCACCATAGATTTCAGGGCTTTGCGATCCAACTTTCCGCTGGCCGTTCTGGGCAGAGCCGTAACGAAGCGGAATTCCCTGGGACGCAAGGCCGGGGATAACCGCTTTACGCACCAGGCATGCAGCTCCGGGCTGCTGACAGGCTCTGTGGAAGCTTCGGATACTACCACGGCAATCAGACGATGTCCCCATTGAAGGTCTTCTACGGCCGACACCGCAGCGTCCGCCACCCCAGGCAAGCTTAACAGGACGCTTTCGACCGCTTCCGGGTACACCGTGTGTCCCCCGACAAGGAGAGCGTTATCGGTTCGCCCGGTCAAGTGCAAATATCCATCCTCGTCCAGATACCCGGTATCCCGGGTATGCAGGCCGAGGGGGCCTAGGATCTCGCGGGTGCGATCCGGATCGTCATAATAGCCGATCATCACATTCGGCCCCCGAACGACCACCTCACCACTCTCCCCTGCTGCCGCCTCCCTTCCGTCCTGAACGATGGCCAGCTCGATGCCGTTAATGGGTATCCCGGCGGATTGCGGTTTCGTCCTCAACTGAGCGTAGGGCAAATACGAGACGCGCGGAGAGGCTTCGGTCAGTCCATAGGAAGGCGTCAGCCGCACGTGAGGCAGACGGTCAGCCAAACGAAGCAGCATGACGGCAGGCATCGGGCCGCCGACAATGAGCATCTGCCGGAGCGGCATCAGATCCTCCGCCGCCCATTTGGCGGAATGTATTAGAGGCAGGATCGCAGACGGCACAGTGCATAAGAAGGTCACCTTGTTCGTACGGACGCACTGGATCATCTCGAAGGGATGCACGAAGCCCCCGCTTAGAACAAGATTGGCTCCAGAGGCCATGGCGGCGAACCATTCCCCAACAATGGTCGA
Organism: Paenibacillus sp. FSL R7-269; assembly: GCF_000517865.1. NCBI lineage: Bacteria > Bacillati > Bacillota > Bacilli > Caryophanales > Paenibacillaceae > Paenibacillus > Paenibacillus sp. FSL R7-269. The sequence goes on along the minus strand of NZ_ASPS01000043.1, from coordinate 14,147 downwards.
GCAATACCCCAGTGACTTCGAGAGCAGAACGATGTCCCCGTCGCACAGAGTCGTGTAGTCCAGGATCGCGTCCACATTGGACAGCATGTTGCGGTCGCTCAGCATGATACCCTTCGGCTCTCCCGTCGAACCGGAGGAGAGGAATATCATCCGCGTGTCCTCTGGCGGCGTGTACCGGCGTACCGGCCGCGGAGCGGCGGCGATTCCTGCAACCGGTCCGCTTGCCATACCTGCATACAGGCAGAATGGCAACTCTTCCCCTTGCATGTTCCATTCCGCAAGGATTGGAAGCTTCTCTTCAGAGACGAACACAGCTTCGGGTTCAAATTTGCGGATGAGGCGAAGCATGTCCTGTCCTGGCATGTAGCTGTGGATGGGGAGCGGAATGCCTCCCGCCAAAATAACTGCCCCGATGACAGCCAGACACTCCGGCGTCGGAGCCATCCAGACGGCCCCGATAAAATTCGGACGCAGCTGCTCCTGCTTCAGCCGTTCAGCGAGAAGGTCCATGCGGTTTCCGAGTTCCGCATAGCTTGTCCAATCGGACTCGCCGCTTCGTGCCGCGTAAGTGATTCCCCGGTCATGCCTTCGTGCACGTTGAAACAATTCCCTGAGGGTGCCTGTGCCATTCATACCGGGACCCCCTCCTTGTGAGATGCCTGTCCGGCCACAGATGTATCCCGCTCGAAGGTCGATGCCATAGCATAATACTCAGCCGATTGATTCATGAGCTCTTCGTGGTCGCCTTCCGCCACCAGACAACCGTTCTCCATCACCAGAATACGGTCCGCGTTTATAATGGTTTGCAGGCGATGGGTGGCTACCAGAACCGTCTTGCCCGCCATGACTTGGCGTATGGAATCCATGAGTTCAATCTCCGTAAGCTGGTCCAAGGCGGAGGTCGGTTCGTCCAGGATAAGAATATCGGGATTGTGCAAGAGGACACGCGCAATAGCCAGCCTCTGCCGCTGTCCGCCAGATAGCTGGAAGCCTCTATGGTCAATCTTCGTGTGGAGTCCGTCCGGCAGTTGATCCAGCAGAGATCCTAGCCGCGCATTCAGGGCTGCTTGCATGACCATCTCCTCCGTTGCGTCCAGGTTCCCGACAGCAATATTTTCCATAAGGGTACCCCGGAACAAGTAAGGCTCCTGGAACACGATGCCAACCTTGCGGCTGATCGCGCTGCGGGTCATCTCCTCCAGATTCTGTCCGCCGATTCGAATTTCACCTTCGAGCACGGGCATCATCCCAATAAGCGCCCGGAAAAGGGTGGATTTCCCAGACCCGCTTCGCCCGACGAAAGCATAAACCTTGCCCGGAGACAGCGACAGTGACAGATCCTTCAAGATTTCCGTTCCACCGTACCCGACGCGCAGACTGCACACTTCGATATCGGACGGCGTTGTTTCAAGCTGAGGCTCCCTTGCAGGCGAAGCCTGCTTCCTCTCGTTTTCCGAATAGGGATCGATCGGGGTCTGGATAAATTGCTCGATTCTGCCCATGGCAACTTCCGCGCCTTGAAGCTCTCTGAAAAAGTTGTTAATCTGCTGTACAGGATTCAGAGCGTTCTGCAGATAGGTTACGGAAGCAACCATCATACCGACGGTCATCATTTGGTGGAGCACCTGATCGCTGCCGATCCAATAGATGGCAGCCAGGATCAGGCTAATCACAAATCCACTGATTTGAAACGACATAACGGCATACAGCGTTTCCCGGGTGCTGGCCTTCACCAGCCCCTTGTACATCGTTTCATTCCGCTTCCGTTCCCATCCCTCTAGTCCTAAAGCCCGGATTTCTTGCGAACTTTCGATCGCTTCATAGAGATAGGTTCCGATCTCTTCATTATGGGTTCGAACGGCGGACGAATAACGCGCCACAGGGTTGCGGAACAGTCCTGGCACCCATAAGAGGAAGGGGATGCTAAGCGTCGCAACGATGCCAAGCCGCCAATCCATATAGAACAGGATTCCGAGGGATATCAGCATCATAAACAGCTGTGAGGTAATCTCGACCAGGATGTGGTTGAGGAAATTTCCCATCGTAGCGGTATCCATCCCGAGCAAGGCCGAGAATTTCCCGGGTCCTTCCTTCTGAATCTCCGGAATGGGAATCTGCCGGACATGCTTCAACAGCTCGTTCCGGATATCCAGCATATTACAGATGCCCAGATAGCGGAACAGACCTACCCGGATAAACAGGAACACGATGGAGAGAACGCCTATTCCCAAGGAAAGGCTAAGCAGCGGGACAATCAGCTTACGGTTTCCGCCAATCAGCACGTGGTCGATCAGATAGGCGAAGATTAAGGGCTGAAGCATGACGAGTCCCAATTGCAGGAACGTGCAAACGTAAGCGATCAAGGTTAAATTCCATTTGATCCTCACGTAGGGAGCAAGACGTCGGAACAGTTTAAACGTGTGCATGATGGTTCCTCCCGGCAAAATGTTGAATAAGCGGCTTCACCCTGCGCATCCATTCCCCCGTGTCACCCTGCGGCTGCCAATCCAGAACCGACAGCGGCGATTCATTCAAACAGCCTGTCGCTTCCAATAAGCTGCAATGATAGATTTCGTTCAGCGTTCTCATAGAAGATTCCAGCAGGGCGGTCTCCTCCGCCTCACCCGCTATCTGTCCAAGGGGAGCATTCAGGAGCCTCCTGATCTGCGGCATGATGGTGCGATAGTCGTACATTAGAGCGCCAAGCCGCGCTCCTTGCGAGAGATTGTCGTGAAGCTTCTCATCCAGCAGGACCTCGGTGCAGCTTCGAACCAGCCCGCCCAGATCTATCTTCGGATGTTCACCGGTCCAATCTACCTGGACGAAGGAACCGTCCACGCCGTCAACAAGCAGCTCCCGGAAACCGTCCCAGTTGGTGCAGACCACAGGAAGACCGTGGGCTTTCGCTTCCAGGAGGTTGAAGCCAAACGTCTCTCCCGGATCGGTGGAGAGGTTGACCAGAAGCCTGGATTCTTGGAACAGGCAGTCTTTCTCACTCCCGTGGACGGGACCTGTAAACTCCACGGTTTGCTCCAGTCTATATTCCGCTACGATGGCTTCAAGCCGTTCTTTATATCGGTCCGCTTCCTGCAAAGACCCCGTATATTCTCCGGCAACCGTCAATACAGTGTCCGGGACACGCTGCTTGATTTCCGCCATAGCCTCTAAGAGCACATGAATGTTCTTCACCTCTTCCAGCCGGCCGATGGATAACAGACGTTTACCGGCAAGCGGCCGAACCGGCTCCGCAGCCAGCAAGGTGTCGATGCATAACGGGATCTTATGGGCATGTGCATACCGGGGTGAGAGATTAACCAGCGCCTGTCTGCAGGATTCCGTACTGGCAAGCAGCACATCCTGTTCTGTAATCCAAGGTGCACAGGACAGCCAGTTTGTCAGCCAACGGGCGGATGCGACGGAATGGGCGATAACCATGAAGCGAAGCGGAAGCTTGGAGAAGCTCCGAACCAGCATCAAGTAAGGCATGAAATAAGGAGCATTCACATAAAGCGTATCGATTCCGTATTCCTCGCATAATCGGGCCAGCCGCTCCGATGCTTGCGGAAGCGAAGACATCGGCTGCTTGGAGAACTGGCGAAGCGAACCCCCGAAGATCTTGGCAAAGCGTACCGGCGGAATGCGGATGAGCTCCGTATATTCAGCCAGATACCCTGTCCACTTGTCATCAATCACCCGTTCGTTCAACCGGGGGGAATGGCCGTCGAAGCAGCCCACCCTAGGTCTGCACTCCGCATGCAAATCGAAGTTTCCAGCGATGATAGACATCGATCAATTCCTCCTTCAGCTGTTGCTCCGTCCTGTGCAGCTGCTCCACCTTATCCACCAGCAGTCCGATTTCTCCGGTTCGTCCCGGCATAGACGTACGGATCGCCAGGTATGCGAGCGTACTCCACATTCTTATGAATCCTTCCAGCTGCTCCTGATACAGCTCCGTACCTTGATTAAGCGCTTCCGAAAAATATTGATACAGCAGCCCGTAGCTGTATTTGCGTTTGGCGAGGATGCCGAGCTGGGATACAGCATCCTTCAAGGCCCCGGGCGGATACATATCGGGCGATTCCACCGTCTGCATAATCCTCCGCCTCACCATGCCGGTTAGCGATCGTTCACCCGGATCGGTCTCTATCGTATCCTCGAAGATTCTCGCCACCTCGTGAGCGTCCGGCGCATGGAGCCATTCGGGATGAAGCAGCAGTCCCCCGCCCAGCTCATTGCTCAGAAAAGCATCGTGTACATGGCTCGTGGCCACTAACCCTTCCCATTCAAAATAGCGGTCGTATACCACGAATTGATCGCCCCGCATTCCGTGTACGATGACAAAATGGGGCTGATGCATGGTTTGAAACGTTCTTTTTTGATAGGGCATATGAAACAGGTCGAGCTGTACCAAAACAGGAAGATCCGGATTACGCCGCAGGACCTCCAGAAACTTCTTCAGGTTGACGAGCTTGTCGGCCCCGTAATCATACCACTCCATGGCCCCTTCCCCGTACAGGCGGGTAAACAGCCGCAAATATTCGGACGGTGTGATGTCCGCTGAGAAATAGGTCAGCTTGCCGTCCTCCGTAACGCTGAATGGCGCGTCCCAAGCACCGATATAGAGCGGACGTTCATCCCATCCGGCTTGCTCCAAGCCATAACCGAGTCCGTTCAGAAAGCAATGGGCTTGTTTCACGTCAAACCTCGGTTTGAACGGCCCGTTTGGCCAATATGCGTTGTGAGATCAAACGCGCGGTGGCGAAGTTCTCCTGCAGAAGCTCGTCGTCCTCGTAAAAAATGTCGTACTGCTGTTCAATCTGCATCATCAGGTTGACCAGCAGCACTGAATCCACGCCTGCATCCTCTAGCGGTGCGTCCCCATTCAATTCCTCCGCCAGCTCCGGTCTGGAGGTCAAATCGGCCACCCGATCAATCACGAATTGTACGATATCCTGTGCATTCACGTTAATCATCATATCCATCCTTTTCTATGATCTTAAGATTTGATGTGCTCCCCCTTAAGGGCGTGGATGAAATCGACTAAAGAACCGACCGTTTGGAAGACGGCAGGATCCATCTCCTCCTCAGGCACAGTTACGTTGAACACTTCCTCGATGTATACCACCAATTGGAGTACCATGATCGAATCTACGTTTAAGTCTTCGTACAGCCGATCTTCCTCTTTAATGACGTCCGGGAGAGAGCTCCAATTGTTCGGACATGAGCTGCCTCAATTGAGATACCGTTTGTTCCTTATCCATGAATACCATACTCCTCTTCTACCAATTGTTTTCGCATTACCTTCCCTGTACTCGTCTTCGGAATGTCCTCCGTAAAAGCAATAAAGCCCGGAACTTTATAAGCAGGCAGAAACCGCGCGCACCACCTCTTCACATCCTCCTGAGACAGCGCATCGCCCTTCCGGACGATTCGAGCTTTGACAGCTTCCCCCCAGACGGGATGCGGAGCCTTGTGCACGACAGCTTCCTGAACGCCGCTGAGCCTCCGGATAACATCCTCCACCTCGGAGGGAGCTACTTTCAGTCCTGACACATTAATCAGATCATCCATCCGGCACTGAACATGAAGCCTGCCGCTGAGCCAATATCCCATATCTCCGGTATGAATCCGGCGTCCGCCTGTGGCAATGATTATTTCATCCGGCTGATCCCGGGTTCCGGCTCTTTCCATTGCCATATGCTCCAGCAACATCCCGGCATCCGTAGAACCGGAGGGCCGGTCGCCAAGCGAGATGCAGCCCGCCTCAGAGCACCCGTATTGCTGGATCACCTTCACACCTGCACCCCCAAGCCTGTTCAGCAGTTCTGCAGACATCGGGGAGCCAGAGGATACCATCTTTCTAAGCAGCACCTTCTCTCTCATGAGGCTGAGCAGAATTTGAAAGAGAAAGGGCACTGCATACACCACATGGCGATCATGCTGCTGCATGAGATGCAGGGCGAACTTGGGGTTCTTGTCCGTCACGATAACCGGCTTGACTCCGCGCTTAAGTGCGGAAAGCGTGCCTGTGATTAATCCGAAGGAATGAGACACGGGCACCAGAATGATTGGTTGATCCTCCCCGCTGCAGGGCAGCATCTTGTTGTAGGCCTCGATTTCCATTTGCACATGAGACCAAGACCGTTCAACTAACTTGGGAGCGCCGGTCGTGCCGGAGCTGAATTGAAGCAAGGACGGCTCCCCATTCATCCGATCCAGGCGTGAGTGTAGAGGGTGAAAGACGGCGCTGCCTCCTGCATCTGTCAGCAGACCTGTACAGCCTGCGTCTTCAGATTGACGGAGAGCGCTTTCAATCGGGGTATCGCCGTTGATCAGAAGCACCGAGCCCTCACTCCTAATAATCAGCTCCGTGGCGGCCAGAATATTCGCCGGCTCCTTCATGCATACAGCTGTCCGCCGTTCCTTCCAAACAGAGGAACCCAATAATGCGTATATCGCGTTTATTCGACGTTCCAGTTCATGCTGGTCATAATGTTCTTTATTAACAATGAACATGGAGTCTCCTTTCCCGTGAGATTTTTTTACTTCTTTAGATATTTTCTCCACATATCGACGTTTTCCTTCTCTTGTAGTCAGGATTGCTGAAAAGAGACCCTTCCGGCTGGATCTTGCCCAGCCGAAAGGGTCCTCATGTTTCTGTTTACGCTTTTACTTAGCCAGATATTCGATGAACTTTATAAAGATAGTAGCTACTTCAGCGCGGGTGGCGGTGGCTTGGGGGGCAAAGAAGTTGTCCGGCTTGCCTGATACAATTCCGATGCCCTGCTGTGCCTGAACGGCCTTCAACGCCCATGGGCTGATCTGACTCTCGTCTGCGAAGGACTTAGAGTGGCTTGCAGGTATCTCATAGCCCTTGTACTTCATGTAATTGTACAGCATCACCAGCATCTGCTCGCGTGTCATCGGTGAATGGGGTTCAAACAGGTCTGCGTTTATACCGTTGACTATGCCGCTTTCGGCCGCCCACTCGACTGCCGCCGTGTACCACTGCCCATCCGGCACGTCTCTAAAGCGGGAATTCGTGTAGCCGGAGCGGTTAACGTTCTCTAGATTGGCCAGTACCTGCACGTACATCGCACGCGTCATTGAGGTGCCTGGTGAGAACATCGTGGACGTCGTGCCGTTGAAAAGACCGTATGTGTAAGCGGAGTTTACGTAGCTGTAGAACCAGTCGTCCATGTTGACATCCCTGAAAGGATTGCCAGACACCACGAGGAAGCCCAGCGGGGTGTCGTCATCGAACACAAATTCCGTACCCTCATGGATGTTCAGCGACATGCCTTTGTCTAAGCCGGCACTCGCGCCGCCGTGTAGTGTCACTTCGGCGCTCTTGCCCGCCGGAAGGGTCACCTTACCTTTTGAGTCTATAGTCGTACCTTCGGGTACCTTAATCTTCGTCCCGCCCTTGGTCACAATCTCGCCGCCGCCGGGTAGGGTGGTGTTGCCGTTCTTGTCCGTGACCGCGGGCTTATCCTTCGGTGTGTTCACTGTGTAGGTCGGCTTCAACGATCCAGTGACTGTCCCGGTGCTGGTATTGCCTGTATTGCCAGTATTGCCCGTATTGCTGGTGTTGCCCGTACTGCCGGTATTACCCGTATTGCCACCAGAAGGATTGGGCACATTGGAAGCCGTCGGCGTCGCCGTCGCACTCATCTCCGCACTGTCGCCCTTCGCGCTCACCGCAACGATCTTGAAGGTATAGCTTTGGCCATTTTTCAGGCTCTTGAAGGTATATTGGGCCGTCTTCGCATCTAGAGTGACCGGCGTCACGTTGCCATACCAGACCTTGTAACCCAATATCGTGCTGCCGCCGTCGTCAGCTGGAGCAGTCCAACTCAATGTGACCTGTCCGTCGCCCGCCGTCGCCTTGAAGCTGCCCGGAGCACCGGGTACGCCCGGTTTTCTCTGTGCGAACATCCAATCAAAGACGTCAGTGTAGTCATTGTTCCAAGTCGGCAACTTAGAGGACTGCGCAGTAGGTTTAAGGCTCCACTCCTTGTTGGAACCTATATTGGACAAAGTATCCTTGTACCCTGAAATATTGTTCCACAGAACTGAAGCTTCCATCTCATGGCCGGAAGGAATCCAATTGGTTCCATTAACAGGTGCTTCCGCCTTTGTCCATTGGTCATAAGGCCAAACGAATATTTCATTTCTGTCGATGAACGTGTGCCTGGCGTTTTCCAATAGGGGCATTATATTTGCAATATAAGTTTCCGCCCCTGTTTTTATTGTTGAAGAATCAGTTGTGTTAACGAATGACCAGTATGCAAAGTTTTTAAGAGTTTCGGCTTGTTTCGCGTTGATTGATGGCGGATAAGACATAGGCGCCGCGGCTGCGAGCAAATCGGGATATGTCGTCAAGAAAGTATTCGTATAAGCGGATCCCATAGAGAAGCCTGCCATGTAAATACGGTTGGGGTCAACAAGTCCCTTTCTTACCAGATCATCGATATAAGCCTTTAAGGTAGCGGGTGTTGCCTGAACGTTGTTTTGAGCCCGCAAAGCGATTATATGACTAGCATATTTAGAGTTCTTCTCCATTTTCTTCATAAGCGCGGTGGCTCCGTTGGCGGACCTGATGGGCGCAAAGGTATCCCCGTCCTGTGTACCGCCGCGGGTAGAACCGTGAGCGTAGATGTAAAGGGGAAGCCCTTTTACCGGAACGCCGTTACCGTCCTTATGAATATAGAGTCCATACTGCATCGCTTCCGCTTTGTCAATTTTGGGACCCACTTCAAATTTGTCGATGATTTCATTGACGGTACCTGACTGTGCGAAAGACGACTTAACAATGGCAGCCTTACCATCAAGCTTGATATCGCCACTAGATACAATGTTGTAATTCTGGATGGTGGATTTGGATGCTTCCAAAGTGGACTGTCCGCCGGTTAATGTCCAAAATTCCAATTCTACAACGATGTAGCGGCCTTTAGTAAGTCCAGCTTGATAATCCGGGGAGTTCTGGTTCACCCCCTTATACCCTCTGGGTCTAGGTTCGTCATTGACGTATACTCTATTGACGGTGCGTGTGCCTTGATATGCCAGGTTACCGTTCAGCAGAGTATTCCTCGCCGAGACTGTAAACAGGTTTGAACTAAGGTCGGCACCCACAGCTTCATTTCCCGCACCCAGATCGATGATAACGGCTGTGGTAAATTCACCGGTGGCAAAGTTATCGTTGTATACGATAAAGTTAAGTAACGTTGCGGCCTGATCGGGTTTGAATGTAACATGGATTACCTTGTCATCGGTGTTCACGTTTTTCAAGGTATAGGTATTGTTTGCAATCTCTACAGACGCACCATTTACAGTTACTGTATCCACGACATAACCGCTGATCGGAGTGAATGTAAAGGATTGGCTTCCGCCGTCAGCTACCCGAATCAAGCCGGATGGCGAGATGGTGCCGTTTAATCCTGCCGTGGCGTTAACGGGGTGCCTGGATACCGTGGAGCCCCCAAGCAGCAGCAAGCTATTCTTGAAACTGTCAGAACTGCCATAACCCGCGTCGGGCTTACCTAAAGCGGATATAACCTCATAACGGTCATTCCCCGCACCCGTTGAGTTATTGATGTACACATCAAACGTAATCGGGGAATTGCTCGTGAATTCAATGGTTCCTCTAGGTATCTTCACTTCTGCGATATACCCGGTGTCCGTTCGTTTAACCGAACCGTCGCGGCCCGCAGCGGTTTGACCTGAGAAAATACCGCTTGCGCCAATACGCCACTGGTTTGAGCCGCTTCTTCCGTCACCGACATAAAATTCCACACTGTCGGTCATGTACTCAGTGCCAGGCGTGTGACCGACGCACACATTCGGATCGGTAACCACAACGCGTGCATACAGAAAGTCTTCGTCCCAAAATACTTTAGCTTTGCCGGTGGCCTTGGGACCTATCTTCTGGTCGGGTGCGCTACTGTTGTTTATGTCAAACTCCACAGCTTGTTCCCACAGTTTGTCGTTTGTGCCCAATACAGGTGAACCGTATCCGGCAACAGGCCGATTGTTTGCTGCGGTCTGCGCGAACATCCAATCAAAGACATCAGTGTAGTCATTGTTCCAAGCCGGCAAGTTAGAGGACTGCGCTGTTGGCGCTATGCTCCAAGTCCCCATCGTTATGTCGTTGTAAAGAACCGCCGCTTCAACTTCGTGGGCCACCGAATCACTCAGGACAGGTGAATGGTTCGGATTCGGTTTCTGATTCGGCTGATCAAATTGATTATAAGGCCATATTAGAGCCTCATTGCTCGCAAAGCGCGAAGCTCTCGCGTTGATCATTTTCGGCATATTGGCGGTTATGAAGTTAGCTAGGTTAGTCTGGTATCCTCCAACGTTATACTCATTGATAAACATCCAATAGGCCAGGTTGGTGTGAACGTAGTTGGCGTTCGCGTTCGGTGAGCCGCTTACCGGAGACATAGGTGCGGCGGACGCGAAGAAGCCGGGATAAGCGTTAACTAAGCTGTTCGTATACTGTCCGCCCCATGAGAAGCCCGCCGCATAAATACGGTTAGGGTCTACTGCACCGCTGCCAACCAGGTCGTCTATAACCTTCTTAACATTGGCTGTGGAGGGAGTACTCGTGCCATTATAGGAAATATTCAGTATATGGCTGGCGTATTTCCCGGGATCTATTTCCATTTTTTTCATCAGAGCGACCGAGCCGTTGGCTGATTTCATCGCCGCTTTTGGGTCAGTCGCAGCGCTTGTGCCGCCGCGTCCCATGCCGTGGGTATAGACATACAACGGCAAGCCCCGCGACACCTCACCGTTTCCATCCTTGTGAAGGTAGAGCGCGCGATTAACTGAATTGCCCGTAGGTGCTGTGAATTGGTCAAGGATCGGATTCGCAACTTTTTCCTGTTCAAAAACCGCGTAGTTAAGCGGCTCCCCTTCTGTCAGTATGATCCCGCCGTTTTGGACGACGCTGTAAACCTGTTTTGTTGAGTTCATGTTGCCATCCAGCGTTATATTGCCGCCGCTCTCAGAATAAAACTCAAACTCAACTACGATGTAACGGCCGCGTTCCAGTCCGTCCTGATAATCCGGTGAACGGCTTACCGTCCCCAGATAGCCACGTACCTTCGGTTCGTCATTGGCGTATACCCTAGAGATCTTGCGCGTCCCTTCAAAGGTTACCGAGTCGCCGTTCAGGGTCGTGTTCCTAGCCGAGACGGTAAACAAGTCCGGATTAAGCTTGGAGCCTTCCGCCGCCTTCCCTTCGCCTAAGTCAATGATGACAGCCGTCGTGTACTCTCCACGGGCGAAGTTGTCATTCCATACAATAAAGGGAAGCAACTCCGCGGTCGAATCATTTTTGAATGTCACTTGAAGGGTATGGTTAGCGACAACATTTGAAAAGGTATAAGTGCCATCATCGGATAGAGCTGCGTCCTCTCCGTCTACCTTTACGGTATTTACAATTTTGCCGTAATCGGAGGTAACCGTAAAGGTTTTGTCTAAGCCGCTAGCAATTCTCAGAACATTGCCGGGTGCGTTCGGCGTTATCCGGCCGCCCGATTCTGCCGTGGCAGTGATTGAGAATCTGTCGTCCGCTCCACTAGCGTCAATGAGATTCAGGCTGTTTGTAAAAGAAGCAGCATTGTTGTAAGCCGCGTCCGGAGTTCCGAAACAGGAAACGACTTCATAGCGGTCACCGCCCTTTTCCGACGAGTTATTGATATACACTTCAAAGGTAAACGGGCCTGCCTGCAAGTTCAAGGTTCTTTTAGGTATTCTCATCTCCACGATATATCCTGTGTCCGTGATCTCAGTCCACGCAGCTCTTCCGGGAGCGTTTTGCCCTGAAAACACGCCTGTCGCGCTGATGCGCCATTGATTCGCGCCTTGGGTTCCAGCGCCGGCATAAAACTCCAGGCCGTCGTACTGATAATCATTGCCGGGTCCCTGATATAGATTGCTGTCCTCCACGACTACACGGGCATACAGGTAGTCTTGGTCCCAAAGGATCCTGGCTGTGCCTGTGGAATGGGGCCTGGGGTCGCCGGGCACAGTGCTTTTGTTGATGAGATGCTCCATGGTCAGGGCCCACAGCGGGTCGTCTGACCCGAGTTCGGGAGTTCCAAAAATGGCGGTCGGCATTTCATTTGTCTGCAAGCTTGTAAGAGCTGTAGAACTGCTGTCGCCATTAAGTGCTTCTGTATACTCGTTGTTGTCAGTGGCGGCGGCAAAGCTGGTAGGCATTAGTGACGCCACCATTAGCAAGCAACAGAGGAACGCGAGCACTCTGCCAAATCGTTTTGACATCATTGAAAATCCTCCTTTTTTTCGATCCGTGCGCTCACGGCTTACCATATCGTATACACCAAGGCTTCAATAGCTTACTTCATCGTAACGGATATAATAGCGCTTTCATTATTTCCTCCTCCGTAAATTTGTTGTTATTTCACCCTATTCCTATGTAGAATTTCGCAATTTATTCAAGTATCAATCTACATGGGCGACATTCAAGATTTGTTTGAGATTGTCATTCAACTAACGTTTTCCGTTAGCGCAATGAAAAAGCAGCCATAGTTTGGCTGCCTCTGCTCAAATGGACTATTACAATTCCCTCAGAATCCCTTCTGGATGGAGTATTATCTGTAATGACCATATTCACTTGAAATGTCGCTCTACCTGCGTATTTTTGATCCGCTTTTATCAAAACATCAATTGGTCAAAAATTTTAACGAATATTTTCGCAATGTTTTTGGCATCATCGATACCCCTATGGTGAGTACCTTCAAGCGGCAGTTTAAGCATAGTCAAAGCTCTCTCCATGCCTACGCCCCGCTCCTTGCCAATCATCCTCCCGTGCTGATGCTTGAGACTGATATGGTTATCCGTCCATTCACTTGCGATTTGATGGAGTGCACAATCCTTCTGCAACTGGTTCTTATCATAAAACCCCCAGGAGCAGAGGATATGAGGTTCAATACCTATCCACTCTCGAAATTGATAGATTGCCTGCGGAAAATATATTGAAGCATCCACATCCGTCTGAGAAATGGAGGTAAGCCGCTTACAAAAATCAGAAAGCTGTGGGCTTAATGCAGGCTTGACAAAAATTTGGAATTCGCTCACAGTCTTCAGCCTTTCATTGAGTTTTACGGCTCCGATTTCAATAATTTCGTTTTGCCTTTTGCGGTCATTTTCCCAACAAGTGGCTTCCAGATCAAAAATGATATAGTTCATATATACTCCTTTTGTAATTCGAATCGATAGACCCATCGCTCCGGGCTATGCCTAAATTTTCTTCCAATTGCGTTAGACCGCTTGCAGCAACAGCCTGGAAAACCGGTAATTACTGCAGCATATAGCTCTTACTTTACCAGCTTTAACCAAACAATCAAAAGTCTCCAAGGTCTCCTCAAGTTCAGTTTTGTTATCGTCAACATGAGCTCTGTTTTTTCTTTCTTTCATCCATTCGCCAAGCAAAGACTCGCTTTCTCCGCCAACACAGCCTTCGTTCCATATCGCATAATTATTGGCTGTATCCAGAAAGTTTCCCCCTGTCTCAATTAAAACAAAAAAACCGCGCTGGGCGCGGATCTTATAGGACTGTGTTATTGTCCAGCGACAATAATTATTTTTCTGGATATAAGACTATTCACCCGTTTCAGCAAATTGTTTGATGCGTTCGCCCACTTGATCACGAACCCGCTGGAAGACCGCCCACTTCTCCTCATCAGTTCCTTGAGTCTTCGCCGGATCATCGAATCCCCAGTGCTCCCGTTTCACCTGAGGCGGGGTAACCGGGCATTTATCTGCTGCATCTCCACATAATGTAATAACGAGATCAGAGCTGTTCAGCAGCTGCGGATCAATAATATCTGATGTTTGACCTGAGATATCTATACCTACTTCACTCATCGCCTGAACGGCTTTCGGGTTCAAACCGTGAGCTTCAATACCGGCACTGTATACGTTCCATTCATTGCTCAAGTATTTTTTGGCCCATCCTTCCGCCATCTGGCTCCGGCAGGAGTTTCCTGTGCACAAAAAGTAAATGGTCTTCTTATCCATAAGTCTTAATCTCCTTCGAGTTTAAAATAGGGTCAATGTTATATATAAACCAAGCAGTGTGATGAACAGCGTAGGGATCGTCAAAATAATGCCTG
>NZ_ASPS01000042.1:0-199426 GCF_000517865.1 Paenibacillus sp. FSL R7-269 | reverse complement strand
TTACAAGCTCCTCGTAATTGCGTCCTTGTAAAATTATGCTACGGTTATGCGTTGGAAGCAATATCTAGTTTTAAGACACGCCCTAATAGATTTTTACAATATTATAGGATTCATAGGGGGAGTTTACATGATTATACAAAAACCTGTACATGGTATATTTCTCGACCTTGGCTGGACGATTTTCCGCCCTGCAAAAGGTGACTGGAGGATAACATTAAAAGCGTTGGAATACATAAATCCACAGATTCTAGGTTCCATACCACAAGAACAATTGAATACAGCAATTTCAAAAGCAAATGTGCACCTCAAAAATGAAGTTTACAAAACTGAAGATGAGGAGCTTGAAAGGTATACAAATTACTATAAAACAATGGCTGAACGGTTACCTGAAATGCACCTTACCAACGAACAAGCTGAAATCATTGCCCATGATAGAGTGTATAACGATGCTAATTATGTGTTTTTTGATCATACCAAACAAATCATTGAAAGCCTGAGCGCAAAGTATAAGATTGGAGTTATTTCAGATACCGACCCGTCGGTCAAAAGAGTTCTTAAAAATGCCGGTATGTATAATTTTTTTGATAATATGACACTTAGTTTTGAACTTGGAGAAAACAAACCTAATCCCGGCATGTTCAGCCATGCACTTGATGCGATGCATTTGCCGGCAACTGAAACAGTATTTATCGATGATTATGAACAGAACTTAGATTGCGCATCAGCACTGGGGATACAATCAGTATTAGTCCTATCAAGACCCAATTCTCAAGCAAGCACAAAATATCTAAACATCAAAAAGCTAGCCGATTTATTATTGTATTTATAAAAATGGAACAAGCATTGCAGTTGAGCAACAAAAATAACGGAGTAAAAACTACATTTGTAGTTTAACTCCGTTATTTTTGTTTTCTTTATTTCATTCTAGTTCTGCATAATAAAATCATTGTCAATCTTCGCATTCGCATCCTCGAACGTACGCAGAATGTCATAACGCGTGTTGCGCTGCGCCGGAATCTTGCCGGCTTCGCGGATGAGCTGGGTGATCGACTCGATGTTGACCTTGTAGGTCGCACCCGCCGAGGAGACTACGTTCTCCTCGATCATTGTGCTTCCGAAGTCATTGCATCCGTATTGCAGGGAGAGCTTGCCTACTTCAGGCCCCATCGTTACCCAGGAGGATTGGAAGTTCTTGATATTGTCCAGCACCAGACGGCTGATGGCTACGGTCTTGAGGTACTCCTCCGGGGTCTGGCGGTCCAGCTTCAGGTTCGTATTATCCGGCTGGAAGGTCCAGGAGATGAACGCCAGGAAGCCTTCAGAATCATATTTATTCGCAATGCATTCGTCCTGGGCTTCACGGACACGCAGCAGATGCAGCGCACGTTCTTCCATACTCTCGCCCAGACCGATCACCATCGTGGCCGTTGTATTCATGCCGATCCGGTGTGCGGTCTGCATGACGTCCATCCACTCGCGCCAGGAGCCCTTGAGGCGGCTGATCTTGCGGCGGGTACGGTCATCGAGAATCTCAGCACCGCCGCCGGGCAGGGAATCGAGGCCTGCGGCATGAATCTCACGCATGACCTGTTCCAGCGGCAGGCCGGAGACCTCAACCATTTTCATAATTTCCGCAGGTGAGAAGGAATGCATTGTAATCTCCGGGAACCGCTGCTTGATGCCGCGCAGAATATCCGTATAGTAGCTGAACGGCAGATTCGGATTCGTACCGCCCTGCATCAGAATTTCGGTTCCGTTCACGCTCATGGTCTCCGCAATCTTCTGATAGATTGTCTCATCGGGAAGCACATAGCCTTCCTCCGAACCGGGTCTG
Organism: Paenibacillus sp. FSL R7-269; assembly: GCF_000517865.1. Lineage (NCBI taxonomy): Bacteria > Bacillati > Bacillota > Bacilli > Caryophanales > Paenibacillaceae > Paenibacillus > Paenibacillus sp. FSL R7-269. Next base: position 197,592 of record NZ_ASPS01000042.1, on the reverse strand, counting down.
CGGTAAAAAGCGCAGAATCGGCAATATACATCACATACATTGGTGTAGTTAATGTTACGGCCAATGACGAATGTTGTCACTGGCTCCGGGTGCCAGCGCTTCATAATAATATCTGCGGCAGCGCCCATTTTCTCAATTTCATTGCTCTCGAACAACGTGACCGTATCTTCCAACTGAAGACGTTCACCCTTCAGTGCCTTATCCAGTATAAGATCGACTGCACTCACTGTTGACGGCCTCCTCTTCATCTATGAAGTCTATGAGATAAATACAATTTGAAATAAAAATAGTCCGTTCTCCCATCGTATCACAATCGGCTGTTCTTGAAAAATGTTTCGCTGCGCAGAACCGGTAATTGACCTTGTCCCAGGCAAAATTAAACAGCAGCGCCCGAAGGCACTGCTGCTTGTACGTTCTGCGAATCCCTCATGCCGGGCCAGGTCCGGGGCGCATCGCCTTATTCCAGCTCGCTCCGGGCGGCCTCCAGGGCCTGTCCGAGATCCGCAATCAGATCATCTACATGCTCTATGCCGACAGAGAAGCGCAGCAGTCGGTCATCCACGCCTACAGCATCGCGGATTTCAGCCGGAATATCGGCATGAGTCTGTATCGCCGGATAGGTCATCAGCGATTCGACACCGCCCAGACTCTCGGCGAAGGCGATTAGCTTGATATGGCGGAGCAGCGGCTCCACATAGCTGGCCTCTTTTACCTTGAAGGAGAAGATCCCGGTGTTGCCGGAGGACTGGCGGTTCTGAATGGCATAGCCCGGATGGTCCGGCAGACCCGGATGGAAGACCTCGGCAATAGCCGGATGCTTCTGCAGATAACGGGCGATGGCCAGGGCATTGCTCTCATGCCGCTCCATGCGCAGCGCCAGGGTCTTCATACCTTTCATCAGCTGATAGCTGTCATTCGGCGCGAGAACCGCTCCCAGAGAGTTATGCAGGACGGCCATTTCAGCAGACAATTCTGCGCCCTTGGTCACAATCAGCCCAGCCAGCACATCGTTATGCCCGCCCAGATACTTAGTCGCACTGTGAACCACGATATCTGCTCCAAGCTCCAGCGGGCGCTGGAAGAACGGAGTCAGCAGCGTATTATCTACAATCGTGAGCAGCCCGTGACGGCGGGCCCAGGTACATACGGCTTCGACATCCGTAATCATCATCAGCGGATTGGTCGGCGTCTCAATGAATACGGCTTTTGTCCCCGGCTGGCGGGCTGCTTCCAGTCCATCCAGATCGTTCGTATCTACATAGGAGGCACTGATGCCGTATTTGGAGAGAATCCGTTCCAGCAACCGGTAGGTTCCGCCGTACAGGTCGAGCGACACAATGAGATGGTCCCCTTGTCCAAACAAGGTGAACACCGTAGTCAGCGCAGCCATACCGGAAGCGCAGGCGAAGCCGGCATCCCCGGATTCCAGGGCCGCTGCCGCTTCTTCGAGGACAGAGCGGGTAGGATTTTTGGTGCGGATGTAGTCAAAGCCTGTGCTCTGCCCAAGTCTAGGGTGACGGAAAGCCGTCGCATGATAAATCGGGTAATTAATGGCCCCGGTGGCGGGGTCCTCCATCGAACCAATCTGTGCCAGTCTGCTCTCAATTCTCAGTTTCTCATCCATCTCCATTGCCTCCTGATTAATTACTTCTATTAAGAATAAGTTAACCTCTTAGATAAATGCCCCGATATCGTAAGGAGTCTCCTGGTATACATAGTAATTGAGCCAATTAGCGAATAATAAGTTGGCATGGGCGCGCCAGACTGCCGGCGGAGTACGCGTCGGATCATCCTTGGGATAATAGTGCTTCGGCAAGGCAACCTCCAGCCCTTTTGCGATATCCCGGTCATACTCCCATTTCAGCGAGAAGGGATCATATTCCGAATGTCCGGTAACAAAAATCTGCTTCCCGTCATGCGTAGCCACCAGGTACACCCCGGCTTCCTCGGATTCTGCCAGAATCTGCAGCTCCGGGTTCCGCTCAATATCTTCACGGGAGACATCGGTATGGCGGGAATGCGGAACATGGAACACTTCATCGAAGCCGCGCAGCAGCTTGACATTATTATGGCTCATCGTATGCGGAAACACTCCGAAGCATTTGTCCGGCAGACTCACCTTGCGCACACCAAAGTGATGATACAGTCCTGCCTGTGCCGCCCAACAGATGTGCATGGTCGAGGTTACATTCTGTTTGCTCCACTCAAAAATCACTTTCAGCTCTTCCCAGTAGTTGACATCCTCGAATTCAAGTTGTTCTACGGGAGCGCCCGTTACAATCAAGCCGTCGAACCGGCGGTGGCTGATCTCATCAAAGGTTTTGTAAAAGCTCTTCAAATGCTCAGCCGAAGTATTCTTCGACGTATGGGAGCTGGGATGCAGCAGAACAACATCCACCTGAAGCGGGGAATTCCCGATAAGGCGCAGCAGCTGGGTCTCAGTAGTTTCTTTGGTAGGCATCAGATTCAGGATGGCGATCCGCAGGGGACGGATATCCTGATGGAAGGCCTGGCTTTCATCCATTACAAAAATATTCTCACCGGATAACACTTCTTTGGCCGGCAGGCTGTCGGGAATTTTGATAGGCATTGCTGTTCACTCCTTAACTGAAATGGGGTTCCACTTGGTGGTTAATCCTGAGGCAGGGTAGCGAAAAAAGACCTTTCCCGGGCGAGAAAGGTCATATCATGCAGTCATATGCGCCTCTCTCATCTGCCAGAGAACTTCCGCCGGACGAATAACGCCCTGCAAAGCTTCCGCAAGAATTAGCACCGTGCGCTCACACGCCGGTTGCCGGGTTTCATCGGGCTAGTCCCTCCACCTGCTCTTGATAAGATTTAGCTGTATTCAGTTGAATAACCTTAAGCATCCGAAAGATGCTTTTTCTTAAATTTCACTTTAAATCATGAACCTCCTTTTCGTCAAGTCCATACAATGCTGAAGGGGCCTTATGACAGAAAACAATTTCTCTTGTAAGACCCATATCCCGGCGTTATACTAGACAAGTGTTTCAACCAAAATAAACGGCGAAAAGAAGAGGTGAGAGAACAATGGAAGGCGACCCGGGCTCGCGAATATGCGTGCAGAATGAACAACCACACAGGATTAACATCAGCTTGCCGGCGGCGGGAGCCCTTTTTCTTCATGCTCTCGGACCATCTTTTGGCCTTCATCCATGATTGTACCACCGGCCAAGCTGATTTTTTCCGTGTGCTGAAATTAGCATACCCCTGGAGAAGACCAGGGACATAAGGAGTGAATCAGATGAAAATCCGGCTGGTGAATGCAGGGGTTTTTACGCCTATTGACAATATTGAAGAAACTTTAACCGCCCCTGCCGAGGGGTTCTACTGGATTGATGCCGATGTGGAGGACCTTGTAGAGCTTCAGCCTATATACGGACTGCATGATCTGGCTGTGGAAGACTGTCTTAGTGAAGAGGATCAGCGTCCGAAGCTGGAGATTTATGAGAGTCATTATTTCATCGTGGTGAACAGCATCCGGTTCGATGATGAGGAAATTTTCCTCCGTGCGCTTAACGTATTCCTTGGCAGACATTATATTATTACCGTTACGAAGCAGAAGATCCATGAGCTTCGTGTCCTGAAGCCCGTACTGTGGGAGCAGGAGGTCAGTACGCCTGACCGCTTCCTGTATCTGCTGATCGACCTCGTTGTCGACAACTTCTTCTCGGTCGGTGACCGGATTGAAGCGCGGATCGAGAAGCTGGAGGAAGACATCCTCATGCATACCAAGAAATCGCATCTGAGCGAGATCATTGGTCTGCGCAGTGAGATTCTCTGGCTGAAGAAGATGCTCGGCCCGCAGAAGGAAGTTATCAACACGCTCAACAAAAAGGATCTTCGCCTGATCGACGATCAGCTGCAGAAGTATTTCAGCGATATCTATGAGAATGCGGTCAAGATCTCTGAAACCTTCGAAACGTACCGCGATCTCATGGGCAACTTACGCGAAGCTTATCAGTCCAGTATTGCGAACCGTGCCAATGAAATCATGCGTGTATTTACGGCAATTACCACCATATTCATGCCGCTGACCGTGATTACCGGGATCTACGGCATGAACTTTGACAATATCCCGGAGATCCACACCGAGTACGGCTACTATGGCGTCATTGCTGTCATGGTGACGCTAGGCTGCGGAATGCTCATTATCTTCCGTAAGAAGGAGTGGCTATGAAGCAGGGCGGACGAATACGAAGGACGAAGGCACCGTATACCCGGCTATTCCGGGATGCGGATAGCCTTCGTCTTTTTGGTATGCCACCAGTATGTAATGCGTCTGCGCCGATGAAAAATCCCGGTCATCAGGACCGCAGATTGGGGCCGCTTCAGGCCGCCGGTCACCCCCTTACAAAGGGGCAGCCATTCCAAGAGCGGCCGGATGCTCCCGCCGGAAGCGGATGCGGATCAGCCGCAGGCGTTCGTAATACAGATCGAGTCCGTCAGCAGGAACGAAAGGTTCACCGTAAGCTTTGTAAAGAACAGGCTTCAGGAAGTTGTCGCCGATCAGTTCATAGGCTGTCCAAATATTGTTCTGTTCTTCGGGGCTCACTCCGCTCAGCTCCAGGGCAATAAGCTTCTCGGCCGAGTATCCGTCCTTCTCCAGCTCCTCTACTACTTCAAGCACTTCACGGCGGGAAACTCCGCTAAGCACTCTGAGCTGCTCCATTCCTTGCCCCTCTTCGATCCCCTGTAACAGAACACGCCGCAGTCTCAGCCGCTCCAGCTCCTTCTTGTACTTAAGCTCCTTCTGCTTATATTGCCAGGATACGAAGCTCTCTTCGTCTATTGTATGATTCACCCAGCTTAGCGGAAAATCATGCTCACGCTCAGCCGCTGCGGTGATACTGAGCCAGTCCGCTCCATACTGTGTGGCTTTGCCTTCACCTACACCTGGAAGCTGTAGCAGCTCCTCCTCCGTGCGGGGAAGAAATGCGCTGATCATGCGCAGCAGACGGTTGCTGGCCAGGATATAAGGCGCTTTCCGTTCGCCGGAGGCCTTCCCTCTGCGCCAGGAGCACAGCTCCTCGAAGATCGCTTCATTCCCGTAATGCTCACTGTAATACTGCAGCTTAAGCTGCTCCTGGCTGCGGCTGCTGAGATTATCCTCGTCATGAAATACCCCGTCAATCAGCGGGCGGTAGCCATCCCCCATCTTCACGGCAAGCTCGTGCCGGTATACACACAGCATCTCATTCCATGATCCGCCTTCATACCACAGGCTATCGCCCGTCTCCTGTTCGCCGGAGAAATCACGCCAGCCAAGACGCCACTGCCCCTCTTCCTCTCCAATCCACAGCTGGGCAAAAGTCTCCCCATCCACTCCTGATCTTCTGCACAAACGGTTCATAAATACGATCTGCATATGAATCCCTACTTTCGTCGTCTTACAGTACGCATGAGCGCTGGCAAGCGGAAACGGCTCTGCCGTCCTATAAAGGACGGTACCGTTTCAGCGACAAATATAAGGATAATTTATAGCGTGAAACCTATACATTCTTATATTTGAACGCAAAAAAGCACCTCTCCCACGAAATTCGTGAAAGAGGTGCTTCCTCTTAAATGCTATACTGTTAAAACCTAGGATACCATATATTACGTAACAGTCAATGCCTTTTTGTCAGGAGATCCTACTTGCGGTCCAAAGCCAGCTTGGCCAGACCCAGTGCACCCGACAGACCGGCGTTATCTCCAAGCTGCGGAGGCACAATATAGCTGCCAATCTCTTCATTGAGCGCTGGATGCTGCACATATCCGCCGAGCAGCTCCCGCAGCTTGGCATGAATCAGCGGGAAGAGCTGGCTCTGCTTCATCACACCGCCGCCCATTACGATCTTCTGCGGCGAGAGGATCAGCACATAGTTCATAAGAGCATGAGCCAGATAGTGGGCCTCCATCGCCCAGGCCGGATGATCTGCAGACAGCTCGCCCGCCGGCTTACCCCAGCGCTTGCCGATGGCCGGACCTGCTGCCAGACCCTCCAGGCAATCGCCGTGATAAGGGCAGAAGCCTTCGTAGTGGTCCTCGGGATGACGACGAACCAGAATATGTCCCATCTCGGGATGGGACAGCCCGTGAACGAGCTTCCCGCCCACCACAGCACCGGCACCGATCCCGGTACCTACAGTGATATACAGGCAGCTATCCAGACCTTGCGCTGCCCCCCAGGTGTATTCGCCCAGCGCTGCGCCGTTCACATCTGTATCGAAGCCGATCGGAACCTGGAATTGCTCCTCCACGGCTCCCACCAGATTATAACCGCCCCAGTGCGGCTTGGGTGTGGTTGTAATATATCCATAGGTGGGGCTGCCAATAACGGGATCAATCGGTCCAAACGAGCCGATCCCGATAGCCTCCACAGCTTTTCCGCTGAAATAATCCATTACCTGGCTCATAGTCTCCTGAGGAGTGGCAGTCGGAAAGCTCACCCGGTCGATAATTGTCCCGTCCTCATTCCCGATACCGCATACAAACTTTGTTCCTCCTGCTTCAATCGCTCCCAACAATTTCACTGCAGCGTTCCCCCTTCTCCTGATGCATCCATATGCTGTTGCTTCTATTAACTTTCAATGGTTTCCTGCGCTGGAACTGATCGGTTGACCAGCCCGAGCGCGGTAATAAAGCGTTCTCTTGTCCTATTATACGTGGCTCTTATACGTATGACAAGCGGTTGACATATAGTAGACAGAAGTGATTTGCTGATGAGACTTAGGCTGGTTTGAACGGAACGGGGGATAGTTGGATTTTCTACACTTGCTAATGAACGAATGACCGGTACTAGAACAACAGTTGGAAAAACAACACTTACTGTTGCCCATTTTAGCCCAAGCAGCTAAAAGTAACATGAATAGATGTTGTTTTTCCACTTATCTCCACACATTCTGTTAGAATCAATAATTTAAGATACGTTATTCCACTTGTTGATTGCAGGAATCGGAATCATGCTGCTGTACAGCTTGTTTGCGGTCACGATATGCCCGGCAGGCTGCTACAAGCCGGGCTGCTGCCGGGAGATGGGAGGCCAAGTGGATATGCGCATAAGCAGCCATAATGCTGCCGCTGATGTAGCCTTCCGGCTGGCTCCCCCCTCTGCCCTTACTCTCATAGGCATAGGTTCGGGCTTCCCCGTCAGGATAGCTCATGACGGAGTAATGAAATTCATGGCCGCGCAGGCGCTCGCCCTGCTTCAGCAGCAGACAGTCGTGAAGTGCCGTAACTTCACGATAGCCGAGTGCCGCCCGGCGTTCCTGCATCTCAGTGTGTGCCGGAACGATTCCGGCCATCTCATGCACCCTGCCGTTGCGGTCGGTCAGACTGCGGGCCAGCACCATGTAGCCGCCGCACTCCGCATAGAGCGGCATTCCAGCGTCTGCGGCAGACCTCAGTCCGCCAAGGAACAGCTGGTTCGCGGCAATCACAGCCGCGAATTCTTCCGGGAAGCCGCCGCCGATATAGAGGCCGCCCGCTTCCGGCGGAATGCCTTCACCGCTGAGCGGGCTGAAGTAAATCAGCTTAGCACCTTCACGTGCGAGCAGCTCCAGATTATCTGCGTAGTAGAAGTTGAACGCCGCGTCCCGGGCTACGGCAATGACCGGGGCAGGCTCCGCCGGGCCTGCCTGTGTCTTATGTATCATCGGCACAGCAGGATTACACTGATCATCCGCAGCCGCAAGTATCTTCTGCACAGCAGGAGCTGTAGCAGCAATCTCCAGCAGCTGCTCCAGATCCGTGCCTTGCTCCAGCATATCGGCGGCACGGTCGAACAAAGGCGCAAGCTCCCCGCGTTCCACAGCGGGCAGCAAGCCCAGATGCCGCTCCGGGATGTCCAGCCCGCTATCGCGGGGGAGCCAGCCGATCACGGGAATCCCGCAGGCTGCTTCAATGGCCGCCTTAACTAACCGGTAATGACCCTCGCTGCCGCAGCGGTTCACCAGAACGGCGGCAATCCGCACCTGCGGCTCCAGCTGACGGAAGCCCAGCACTATCGCCGCAGCACTGCGGCCCATGCTGCGGACATCGACCACCAGGAGTACAGGGCTGGCAGTCAGAATGGCGATCTCCGCCGTTGATCCGGTCAGCGCCGTATCCTCCTTGCCGTCATACAGACCCATGACACCCTCAATGACGGACAAGTCGGCCTCTGCCGAAGCCTGCAGGAAATACTCCTGCAGATAATCGCTTGAAGTCATCCAGGAGTCCAAATTGCGTGAGGGACGGCCTGTGACCGCAGTGTGATAGGCGGGATCGATGTAGTCAGGGCCACATTTGAAGCCCTGGACCTTGAGGCCCCGCCGGGCAAAAGCGCGCATCAGCCCCAGCGTGACCGTTGTTTTGCCCGAGCCGCTGCCTGTGCCTGCAATGACCAGGCGGGGACGGGCCTGCAGCTCCAGGCTGGCTAATCCCGGCTCTTTTTCATATCCTGCTAAATTCCTCGGCTCATTCACCGCAGCTCCCCTCCTTCTCTCTAGGATAGAAGACCCGGGCTACGGCGATAGTCACATTGCCGCTCTTAAGCTTAGGCTGCAGGAGCGAATGCGCGCCTGAAGACAGCAGGGCCGCAGGTTCACAGACACCGTATGCCCCCGTGGCCCTGAATACCACCTCAGACGGATGGTCCAGCTCAACTGTATTTAGCTGCTCCGGGGTGTACAGAACCAGCTCCCAGCTGTATTTGGCGCACAAGGCCAGTAGCCCGGGTTCATCCCCCTTGATCCCGGCCGTCGCCACATTCCGCACACTATGGAGCGACAGATGAAGCTCATTCAGAGTGTGCAGGACCACGGCTTCCAGCTCTTCCGCAGACGTCCCGCGGTTGCAGCCGAGTCCAAGCACCAGACTGCGCGGGCGATACACTACAATGGACTCGGCCAGTGCAGTGTCTGCTCGTGCATCCTCCTCCAGTTCCTCTGCCAGCCGGTCGCTTACCACAATCGCTGCGCTGAAGCTGCGTCCGCTATGCCTAAGCTCAGCCCTGCTTGCGAACATAGAGACATGCTCCGGCACCTCAGCACCCGGCGGCAGCCAGTCACGTTCCCCGCTCTCCTGCACAAAAGCCACCGGCTCCCCGTTAACGAGCGCAGCACTAACCCCCTTCATGGGGGTGAAACTGTCCGCGCGCCAGCGATACTCTTGACCCAGCAGGTCAACAGCGAAGGTGCCCTGTACATCCGAAGCTGTGGTGATCACCGGATGGCTGCCCAGCAGCTCCGCAATCTCCAGAGTAAGCCTGTTCGCTCCGCCGAGATGGCCGGAGAGCATACTGATGACATGCTCCCCGCGCTCATCGATGACGATGACGGCAGGATCGGTTCTTTTATCCCGCAGCAGCGGAGCCGTCAGCCGGACAGCCGCCCCCAGCGAGAAGAACAGAATGACCGCCTCATAGCTCCCGAAGAGCTTGGGAAGCAACCCTCTAACCGGTCCATCAAAAACAGTAACCTCACCGCTCCGCGCCTCCAGCCAGCCGCTATACTTGGCATAGACAAAAACCTCAGTCCCGCCAAGCCGCCCGCCAAGCTTCACAGCCAGCTCTATCCCGCTGCGCGTAATGGCAACAGCCGCATACCGCTTACTCACCGGAGCCGATTCCTTCCCGGCAGCCGTGGGTGAAGGTCTTGTCATACAGCTTGGAGCGGTGCTGATCGCGGTCCGTCAGCCCGGGGTCCAGCGCCCAGCCGGCCAGGATCATGGCATGCATGGTGATACCGGCATCACGCAGGTCCCCCTCCAGCTTCTCAACCGTTGTACGCAAAATCTGCTGATCCGGCCAAGTGGCCCGCTTCACGACCGCCACCGGGGTCTCCGGGCTCCAGCCTGCGGCCAGGAATTCACTGCTCACATGACCGGCCAGTGATGCACTTAGAAACAGCGCCACCGTGCAGTGATGCTCCGCCAGCTTGCGCAACTGCTCGCGCTCCGGCACGGGTGTGCGCCCTTCCGCACGGGTCAGAATGACCGTCTGCGTCAGCTCCGGCACGGTCAGCTCTGCGCCAACCGCGGCCGCAGAGGCAAAGACCGAGCTGACGCCCGGCACAATCTCGTAAGCGACGCCGCAGAGCTTCAGCAGCGACATCTGCTCCAAGATTGCACCGTACATGGCGGGGTCGCCGGTATGTACGCGGGCTACGCTTTTACCCGACTGCACGGCAAGCGTCATCAGCTCCACCTGTTGCTCCAGATCCATGCCCGAGCTCTGAAGCACCTGAGCACCCGGCTTAGCGCTGCGGATCAGCTCCTCGCTGACCAGCGAATCCGCATACAGCACCAGATCTGCCGAGCGCAGAATCCGGCTGCCTTTGACCGTAATCAGCTCCGGGTCACCTGGTCCGGCACCTACAATGTATACCTTCGGCACAAGCTCCGTCATTTGCTCACCACCATCAGACTCAGGTATTCCACTTCCTTGCCCCGCAGATCCCGCGCATCGCGCCAGACGGTCTCATAGGGGGAGGTAACCTTGGTTACCACCGAGGCACGGCCGGACAAGCCCAGCTCATCCAGCACATCCAGCACCAGATCCAGCACTTTGGCCACCTTAAGGAACACCACCGTATCATGATGCAGCAGCGCTTCCCAAAGCGCCTCCCTGTCGTCCGTAGCCGGGATGATCCCCACCCGCTGATTGCCGTCTGCCAGGGGCTGCTCCAGCGCAGCCGCCGCGCCCAGGACGGAGGAAATCCCCGGAACCGAGACGACCGGCACGCCGGGATGCAGCTCCTGCATCAGCCGGGCCAGATGAATGAAGGTGCTGTAGAGATTAGGATCGCCTTCGGTCACAAAAGCCACATCCCGCCCCTGTCTCAGCTCTCCCCAGCACAGCTCTACCGTACGGGTCCAGCCGCCAGCCAGCAGCTCCGGGTCCTTCGTCATCGGAAAGACCAGTCCGAGCATGATTTTGTCCTGCGGGTCTACATGCAGCTCGATGATTTCATAGGCGTAGGATTTGCCGCCCTTCTTGGTAGCCGGGTAGGCGATCACCGGACATTCCTGCAGCAGACGGCAAGCCTTAAGCGTGATCAGCTCCGGGTCGCCGGGACCGACGCCTACACCGTATAATGTTCCGAGCGCCCGGGGAGTCAGTCTTTCCTCCAGCTTCGGCTCTTCACTATCCAGCGGGTCAAATAACGCACTGGCCGCCTGCATCGCCGCTTCTGTCAAGAGCGTACCTGCTGTTTCTCCTGATGATATTTCCTGTCCGTCCGCAGCCTGCCCACGCGGCTCAGTTACATCGGTCTTCATTGCAAGTTCCTCCTTCGTTATTGTCTGATGATTAATGAAGCCTCCGGCCGCTAACCACATAGACGGGATTCATTCCGTCGAACCGGGTCATGCCGAGAATCGGCTTGCCGCGCGACGCCTGAAGCATCGTGACCTCGCAGGCCAGTCCTGCGGTCTTGAGCGCCTCCATGCTGCCATGCAGTGTCTCCACCGTAATCGCCCCAACCACAATCCGGCCCTCCGGGCGCAGTCTGGCGGCGCTGTGCCCGATAATGTTCGCCAGCTCCCCGCCGCTGCCGCCGATGAAGACGGCATCGGGGTCAGGCAGAGCGGCTAGGCCCTGCGGTGCCTTCTCCTGAATGATTTCGAAATCCGCCCGGAACTTCAGACGGTTCGCTGCCATATTCGGCAGGTTCTCGGCACTTTTCTCCAGAGCGTAGACCTTCCCGAGTCTGGCGATCCGCGCACATTCCGCAGCCACCGCACCCGAGCCGGAGCCGATATCCCACACAACTGCATCCTCGGACAGGTTCAGCTCCGACAGCACCAGAGCGCGGACCTCGCGCTTCGTAATCAGACCTTTCTCAGGCTTACGCTGCCGGAACTCCTCGTCCGGATAAGCGAATCCGCGCCGCATAGGAATGGAGACCTCCTGCTTACGGCGCAGGATCACAACATTAAGCGCCGCGAACTCCCTTGTCTCCATCTCCTCCAGCGTCCAGAACCGGCACAGCTCCTCTGCGCCGCCAAGCCGCTCGCAGACAAACGCCTCATATTCCATCATACCGAACTCACACAAATAAGCAGCGATGACAGCAGGAGTGTTGTTCTCGTCTGTCAGCAGGGCGATTTTGTGCTTGCCGTCGATACGCTGGGCCAGTCCCTGAATGGGACGCCCGTGCAGACTGATCAGCTCAGCATCCTGCCAGCTGTCACCCAGCCGCGCAAACGCAAGCTGCACACTGCTATAATGGGGGATCACCTCCACATGCTCCGGCCCGAACCTGCGGACAAGATATCCGGCAATCCCAAAAAAGAACGGGTCCCCCGAGGCCAGCACCACCGTCCGCCGCTCACGCCACACCTCCTCCAGCTTGTCTGTAAAAGGCTTGAGCCCGCCTTGCAGCACGATTTTCTCCCCTCTGTACCTGCCAAAAAAATTCAATTGCCGCTCGCCGCCCAGCAGCACCTCGCTGTTGTTCACTATACCTAAGCTATCCGGTGTCAGGCCGCCGGCGCCATCCTCACCGATCCCGATCACGTAAATCAGGTTATCCATGAATCTCCGCCCTTCCCAGCACCCGGCCCTTCATTGTAATAAGCACCATTTCTACAATCATGCCTCCGTTCATATGCGCCAGACTCTGTTCACAGGCATGCCTGCACAGCTGCTCGAAAAAAATGTTATTCCCCGCCTCAGTCATCATATCCACGACCTGTGAGGCTGTGTTCGCGGCAGCAATCTCCTGCACCTGCTCCGGGGACGCTCCCGCACGGCCTGCAACAGAGGCCAGAAATCCGAAATCGACAGGCGCGTTCTTAGAGTGAATCAGCATGGCCCCCTGAGCCACCTTAGAGAATTTGCCGGCCATTCCGACGAAGGTAACCTTCTGAAGCCCGTAAGCCTTCGCGTGCTCCAGCGAGAAGCCTACATATTCCCCCATCTGAATAAAAGCTTCCTCTGGAAGCTCCGCAAACATCGCGATGGCGTATTTCTCGCTGCTGCCGCCTGTGGTCAGCACAATCTGCCGGTTCCCCGCTGCAGACGCCACCGAGATGGCCTGAACCACGCTCGCCTTATAGGCCTCGGTGGAGAATGGGGTCACCACGCCCCGCGTGCCCAGGATCGAAATGCCGCCCAGAATACCCAACCGGGGATTCAGCGTCTTCAGGGCAATGTTCTCGCCTTCCGGCACGCTGATGACTACCCTCACCCCCCGCGCTGTACCATGCTCCTCCAGTACGGCGGTTACCGCCTCCTGAATCATCCTCCGCGGTACCGGGTTAATCGCCGCCTCTCCTACACCAATCGGCAGACCTGGCTTCGTCACCCGGCCGACACCGCGGCCCCCGTCAATCTCCACGCCCGGCTCATCCCGCCAGCTCACCGCTGCCTCGATCCACGCCAGATGTGTCGCATCCGGGTCGTCTCCGGCATCCTTGACCGTGGCACAGCTTGCCGTGTGTGATCCTGTACGCTGCCAGCCAGTCAGCTCAAAGGTATGACGGAAACCAGCTGGCAAATCGATCTCTACCGCAGGCAGGCTCTCCCCTGTAATGAGCAGGGTTGCCGCACCTGCGGCTGCCGCTGCGGCACAGGCCCCTGTCGTGTAGCCCCTGCGCAGCGGGGGAGCGGGCGTTGCCTGTGCGGATTCGGGGTCGGGCAATCCTGGACTGGACGCTTGTGCGAACACTTCAGCTGCCTTATCGAATCCGGGCAATCCGGGTTCGATAGCCTGCTGTACCTGTCCAGCCATCTGCCTGATCTCGGGGCCGGCTGCGTGGTCCAACCGTTCAGCCGCCTGTGCGGATTCGACGCTGCCTACTTGCTCCAACCGCTCAGCTACCTGATCGAATTCAGTTCCGGCTACGTGCTCTACCTGCCCCGACCCTGCTTCCCCGCTTCTTTGGCTCCGGTTCTGACTAACGGCTTGACCGGGTAATTCCTTGGTCATGGCAATCCCTCTTTGCTGATAGTCTAAGAATATATCCTCACAAACTGAACAAACTGAACAATCTACATCGCTGAAGCCCATCCTCTGAGCGTTCGCCCATGGCAGGTAACCAGTCTTACTCTCTATATAACCTGATTATACTGCTGTTTCTAAGCAAATCAGGAGACTTACATACAAATATTTCTAGTTTCCCTGGCTCCACTGCACTTTGTACATTAGAATTTGACGAGGGAGGTACTGTGGAGCCCTTATCCACAAATCAAGTGTATGAACAACAACAGAACCAGATTTCTACTATAAAATCACGAATTCTGTTGTGCAGAATACAATTAGTGAGCTCACACGCTACTGCAATCCCCAGATTAAGCACATTAACCCGGTCATCGGTGAGAACGCCAGCCACAAATTTCAACTAACATACTATTAGAACTAAGGAAGTAAATAATTTGAGATAGTTGTATTCTGTACATTTAAAACCCGCAAAAAGGAAGGAATTCCTCTTCTAGCTGTAATCTGTACAACTATATCTGCCGAAATGAGGGAAAACACGGATTATAGATTAGTTTAATTGCACGTTTTACAGCTAAATGGATATTCACTCGTGCATCAGAGCATTTAGTTGTACAGAGTGCGATTAAGCATACCACTTAACGCTTACACCTTAATCGGGGTATGACAACTCACAGCCCTACGCTCCAAGCATCTGCATGCTTCTCTAATCCGCTAACCCAGCTCGCCCGCCGCCCGGCGGACTGCCAGCAGACTTAGTGCGTTCACTGCGGCGACCACGATCGTACTGCCGCCTTTGCGGCCGATATTGGTGATGTAGGGAATATCCAGCTTGCGCAGCTCATCCTTGGATTCCGCCGCCGAGACGAAGCCAACGGGCATGCCGATGACGAGGCCAGGCTGGGCTTCGCCTGCTTTTACCAGACGGATTAGCTCCAGCAAGGCAGTGGGCGCGTTGCCGATAACATAGATTCCCCCCGGTGCCTGGGCGCAGGCCTTGCGCGTTGCGATGATCGCCCTTGTGGTTCCCAGCGCCTTCGCCTCGTCCACCACATCAGGATCAGAAATATGTACCCGGACCTCGCCGCCATACCGCTGAATCCGCTCCTTGGCAATGCCCGCCTCCACCATCCGCACATCCGCTATAATCGGCTTGCCCTGCAGAATCGAGTGAATCCCCGCCTCAATCGCCCCGGGATGAAACACCAGACTGCGCCCTAGCTCAAAATCAGCCGAAGCATGAATAATCCGCTGTACAATCGGGTACTCCAGGCTACTGAAGGAATGTTCCCCCAGCTCCTCCGTAATCATCTGAAAGCTTAGGCCCTCTATCTCCTGCGGCTGTACGGTCACCGGCTTGAACTCTGTCCCAAAATCCACATTCATCCCTCTTCCCTTGTCATTAGCAGCGCAGCCTTCACAGCAGCCGTAATCCCGTCAAAAGAATCAAATACCGTTCCGCCATCCCCGAAGGACATCCCCGGCCGCATAATCAGAATGACATATAACCCCATATCCAGCGCGGCATGCAGCTTCTCATCCACCGAGCCCTCGGCTCCGCTCTCCTTGGTAATCATCACCCGGGTGCCATACTGCCGGTATAAGGCCTCATTCATCTCTCTGCTAAAAGGGCCCTGAAGCGCAATAATATTCCGCTGCTCTATCCCAAGAGCCACGCACTTCTCCAGGTTCTCCAGACAAGGCAGCAGCCTCACTGTCAGCCTAATATCCGGGTCTCCCAGCAGCTCTTCTGCAAAAATCTCCAGCGTTTTGCCGCCGGTAGTCAGCATCACTGAGCCCTTCAGCTCCTTCGCCTTGCGCGCAGCCTCTTGATAAGAATGCACAAGCAGCAGCCGGGGATGGCTGTTATAGATAAGGCTCTGCCGCTCGTAGCGGAAGTAAGGCAATCCCAGCGCAGCAGCAGCTTCCATTGCATTAGCATGGGCCTCCAGCGCAAAAGGATGGCTGCCGTCCACCACGGCACGGTACCCGCCCGCTTGCAGCAAAGAGATCATCGCCGCGCGGTCCAGTCTGCCGACGCGGGTGCGGATGCCTGCGGCCTCCAGGCGTTCTGCCCCGCTGGGCGTCACCACGCTGGCCTGCAGCGGCAGGCCTTGGCGCGTAAGACTCTGGGCCAGCTCCCGGGCATCACTGGTGCCGCATAACATGAAGATCATCGCGGCTGGCGAAGCGCCAGGTCGTCTGCCGGAGCCGCCGCCTCCGTTACATCATGCCGCCCATGCTGCCCATGCTCATGATTACCATCCTGTCCATGACAGCGATGCCCGTGCGCGTGATGCGTGTGCCCATGTTCACCATACCCGTCATGCGCACACTCGTGATGTCCATGCCCATGATCACCATGCCCGCAATGCCCATGTTTCCCGTGGCAGTGGTGCCCGTGCTCCTCATCTCCATGCTCATGGTGCCCGTGTCCATGCCCCTCATGACTGTGATGCCCATGCCCATGATGCACATGCCCATGCTCCCCGTGCCCCTCCTCACCATGATGGTGGTGAAGGTGGTGATGCAGAGAGGCTGCATCGCGGTATTTGCAGTTATCGCAATTGCTGAAGGCACGGCCTTCCAGCGTCTCCCCGATCCGCTCTGTCAGCATATCCACCAGCAGCGGATGTGCGCCCAGTGTGCCGCCGATCTCCACTTCAAGCCCGGGATGCCCGGCTGCGAATTGCGCGACTCTCTCAGCGAACTGCTGCATGAGCACTCCGGTGAACAGCAGGTACGGGAGAACAATAATTTTGCGCGCACCCAGCGCCAGGCAGCGCTCAAGCCCGTCCTGCAGCGACGGCTTGGCGATGGCAATGAAGCAGCTTTCCACGCTGCGGTAGCCTGTTTTCTCCCAGAGCAGCCGGCTTATTTTATACAGATCGCTGTTAGCATCCGGGTCACTGCCCCCGCGTCCCATCAACAGCACGATGGTGTCCTTATCCTCTATCTTGGATACACCGTTCTCGCGCAGCTCCAGGTCCATTCCGCCAGCCGCCTTCTCCTGCGACAATGGAAGTCGTTCTGCTTCCTGAATCCGCTCCAGCAGAATATCGACGGCACGGTCCTGCACCCCCAGCGGGCGGCCGTAGATGAACTTCACCCCGGGATATCTCTGCTTAGCTTCATCAATAGCCATTGGAATATCGAGTTTGGAATGTCCTGCCGCGAACAAAATAATCGGCACAACGTAAATCTCCGCCGCACCACCCTCGATACATCTGGCAATGCCGCCAGCAATGGAAGGCGAGGCCAGCTCGATGAAGCAGGTCTCGACCTTCAGCTCCGGCTTACGGGCCGCGAGCAGGCGGGTGAATTCCAGCAACTCCTCATTTCCCGCTTGAACCCGGCTCCCGTGTCCCACCAGTAATACCGTTCTCATCGTCTGCACTCCTTCTATGTTGTTATTGTCCGATGTAGTGGCTGCACTCCCTGTAATGCTGTCCATCCGTTCCCGGAACGCATGATACCGCTCCTGCTCCCGGCCATGAGTCCTATATTCCTCTACTGCCGCAGCTACAGCGGCTACCGCTTCCTCTTCATCCATCCCTTCACGCACCAAAATCCCTGCATGGGCGCCCCGGCCGGACTTCTTGCCGCCAAGATACAGCTCATAGCTGCCGCGCAACATTACCAGGCCGATGTCATCCAGCACAGCGGAGCTGCAAGCCATCCCGCAGCCGGCTACACTGATGTGCAGCTCTCTGGGCACAGCCATTCCATGCAGCAGGGTGTGTAGCCGGACAGCAGCACTTAACGCTCCGCTTCTGCGCAGCTCACAGAATCCGCAGGTCTTCACCTTCACGTAATCTCCAGGCGTACTTACATTCAGTCCGGCCTCCAGCAGCCTTGCTCCTGCCTCTGTTTCTTCACTCCGGCTGCCGCGCAGCAGGAAATACCCGTCCTTCGTATAGACCAATTGCCCATCGCTGCCTGCAAGCTCAGCCAGCAGCTTCATCTGATCGCCGCTGAAGCTGCGGCTGCCGGCTGCGGGAGTAATCTCCAGCTCGAAGGAGGAATCGGCCGATGCCTTCAGGCGATCGGTCAAGCTACGCAGCCGCTCCACCTGCGGAGCAGCAGCCAGGCTCTGCGCAGCCGCCTCTTCCGCCAGCCCTGATCCCGCTTCGCCACAGGCTGCCGCCCGTTCTATCCGGACTGTCCCTGCAGCCGGATCAGCCGCTGCTCCTTCCAACCGCAAAGGCCCCCCTTCCGTCCCTGCAGCGGCCCCTTTATTCACCACGGCTCCGGCCATCCCCTCTGCCTGCCCGGACTCCGCCGCAGCCAGCGACCACGGCTCGGCGGCTGTGCGCAGCCGCTCGTGCGGCTCCAGCGTCTGCGTCTGTGCCCCGAGACTGTACTTGCGTTCATATCCGCGCGGCGTAATCATAAGGTCCTCATAGACAACGGTAGCAGAGTTGCCGACCACCACGGTTGAGAGCATGCCGATCTCATGCTCCAGCATATCCTGCAGTGTCGTTACGACCGTCTGCTGGCGGTCACGGTAGGCACTTTTGACAATGCCTACCGGTGTAGCCGGATCACGGTAGCGCAGCAGAATATTGCGTGCTTCTTCAATCTGGCGCGTCCGTCTGCCGCTGCGCGGATTATAGAACGCAATGACAAAATCCGCTGCCCCCGCCGCTTCCACACGCGCAGCTATGCTCTCCCAGGGCGTAAGATGATCGCTCAGGCTGATCGTGCAGGAGTCATGCATAATCGGGGCCCCAAGCAGCGAAGAGCAGGACTGGATCGCCGAGATTCCCGGAATTACCTCCACCGGCACCCCCTCTGAGCGGCTCCAGCCGCGTTCAATCAGCACCTCGTAGACCAGCCCGGCCATTCCGTAAACACCGGCATCGCCGCTGGAGATTACCGCAATGGTCTGCCCGGCTTCTGCTCTGCGGACAGCCTCCTGGGCCCGGCTGACCTCTTCAGTCATCCCCGTGCCGACAATCTCCTGATGCCGCAGCAGCGGCCGGATCAGATCTACATAAGTGGTATAGCCAATGACCGCCTCACTCTCATCCAGCGCAGCCAGTGCGCGGCCGGTAATATGCTCCAGCGCTCCGGGGCCGAAGCCGATAATCAGCAATTTTCCTTGTTTGTTCATTCCTCTTCCCCCGTTCATGAATAGCTGTGGTCAAGCGCAAGCAGCTTATGCAGTTTCAATTTGAATTCATCGGCGGTGCGGGGAGCGCTCTGACCTGCGGTCAGGCGATCAGGCAGGCTGAACCATAAGTCAGCCAGCAGCGGCAGTCCCAGCCCGATGGACAATAGCTCCTCCCGTCCCGCAAAAATCTCCTCCGGTGTCCCCGCCGCCCTGCATCTTCCATGCTCCAGCACAATAATCCAGTCCGCCCAGCGGTAAGCCAGGTTCATGTCATGCGTAGCCATAACTACGGTTGTCCCTTTATCATGTATGGCTTCAAGGCCCTTCAGCATCTGCGTTTCCGATAACGGGTCCAGATACGAGGTCGGCTCATCCAATAGAATTAGCTCAGGCTCCATAGCCAGTACACCGGCGAGTGCCGTGCGTTTTTTCTGGCCCAGGCTAAGCTGATGAATCGGTTTATCACCCAGATCAGTCAGATTCAGCAGCTCCATGACCTCCCGGCAGCGCGCAGCAATAGCCGGTTCAGCCATTCCGCTGCCGCGCAGCCCAAACGACACATCCTCCAGCGGTGTGCTGAGGATCAGCTGCTGCTCAGGGTCCTGGAAGACCAGGCCCACCTTCCGCCGCAGAGCGGCCAGCTCTTTTTTGGAGTAGGATAACGCCTTCCCTCCTTGCACAACCGTACCCTGCTGCGGGCGCAGAATGCCAACGGCATGCAGGAACAACGTCGATTTGCCCGAACCGTTATGACCGATTATTGCCGTCTTGCTGCCTGCGGGGATGGAGAACGTCAGTTCATGCAGCGCAGGCTCCTTCGTATCCGGGTAACGGAAGACCACTCCGTCACAACTCAGACTATATTCCTGATCCATGACCGGCTCCTTTCATGTGTTAGTGATAAAGTACGTCTCAGCCAGCAACAGTAGCGCAATACCGGTATAAGCCTGGATTGTATAGCGCCTCGGCACAGGACGCGCCGTATAAGGCGGGATAATAATCTCGTCTGTGAATCCGCGGGCCAGCAGCCCCTGCGATAATCCGTAATACCGGTGCATCGTGTTGCCGAACAGCGCTCCTGCCATGGCCGCAGTCTCCCGCAGTCTGGCCTTGTAGCCCCGCCGGCCTCCGCGCAGCCTGCGGGCCAGCAGCAGACCATGCGCTGCATCACTCAGCAGGAATAAGAAGCGGTACATAATCAGCATCAGCTCCAGGACAATTTGCGGCATCCGCAGCCTGCGCAGCACCTGCAAAAGCTCACTAAACGGAGTAGTGAACATCAGGAAAAAGAAACAGCTCATGCAAGCAGAGATTCTGGCCAGCAGCTCTCCTGCCCGCTGAAGCCCGGCCGCTGTAACATATACCGGCAGGTTCAGTCCCGGAAATGAGAATATCCCTGCCTCTCCCGATGCCGGGTGCCCGAATTCCACGAGCAGTGCCGGTACGCTAAGCGCATAGAACAGCAGCGCTGTGCCGAACAGCATGCCATAAGCACGGAAGGGAATACGGGCCTGTAATACACACCAGGACATCATCCATAGGGTGATTGCAGCCTGTAGTACCGGATGTACCGTGTAAGAGAGCAGGAACATCAGGGCTGCGAACGAGCTTTTCCACATCGGGGATAACTGGCGCAGAGCATTATTGTAGGAGAGAACGTCAATCCGCCGGATCACTTGCTGCTATGCTGCTTCGTCCCGCCCTGCTTGCCCTTGAGCAGCCCCAAGGTATAACCGATCACACCTGCACCAATCGCTGCCTGCAATGCGAACAGCATACTCTCCGTCTCCCCTGGCAGCTCAGTCAGCGGCTTGAACCACGGCTTATAGTCAGGGTTAATCTCGGTAATCACACCTTCAGCCGCATCATCGGCCCCTCCGAATTCCCCATTAACCAGCAGCAGCGGCAGAATGACCAGCAGAATAACAACTAGCAGCATCAATCGATTTTTCCATCTATTGCTCATTAGGCTCTTCCTCCGTTCACCTTGCGTTTCAGAAGCGACAATTCATTCGGGCTATACGATTTCAGCCAGTTCCACAGCAGTACCGTCAACAGCCCTTCACTGATGGCCAGCGGGATTTGCGTCACGGCAAAAATCCCCCCGAATTTGAGAAAAGAAGCCAGAACGCCGCCATCCGCCGCCGGAAAAGCCACCGCCAGTTGAAAGGAAGTCACTACATACGTACTCAGATCAGCCATCGCAGCCGCACAGAATAAGGCCAGCTTCTCGCGGTCCGGCATTTTCATCATCAGCTTATACACTGCATATCCGGCAAAAGGACCCGCCACCGCCATCGAGAACGCATTGGCTCCAAGCGTAGTGATCCCGCCGTGCGCCAGCAGCAGCGCCTGAAACAGCAGGACAATCGAGCCGATTACGCTCATGGGCAGCGGCCCCAGCATTACCGCACCAAGTCCGGTACCGGTGGGGTGTGAGCTGCTTCCGGTCACGGAAGGCATTTTGAGCGCAGACAGGACGAAGGTAAACGCCCCGGCCAGACCCAGCAGCAGCTTCAGCTCCGGGTTCTCCCGGGTCATGGCTCTCAGCTTGAAGATTCCCAGGACAAAGAACGGGATAAACGCCGCCCACCAGAAGACCGCCCAGCCAACCGGCAGGAATCCTTCCATAATGTGCATCGCGCGGGCCGTCCCCGGTTCGTTCAGCATAAAGTACACCGTAAATCCGGCAACCAGTGCCGCAAAGCTCCACCCTCTGTGTTTTTGCATTTGTCACCCTCCATGTTTGTTGATTTCCCATTTAAGATCATAAAGCCAAAAAAACCCACCCTAAAGGGTGGGAGTGTATGTACGCAGGCAAGTTCGATAGAGCACGCAGCCAGGAGCTAAGCGAAACAAGGTGCTTCTCATCGTCCCATCACTAGGGGCCGTATCCTTGTATCCAGCAGCTATAAACCGGGGGGCCTCTCTACACTCAAGATTCCTCCGGTCCATCAGGGCAGAACGCCTCTTCTCATTAACCTATCCGTACACCGCTCCTATCCGCGTAGAGTCGTGGTGTGCGTCGACAAGGTAGGTCTCCTGGCTTGGAATACAGGCGCCGCAGGCTTCGTCTTCCCCGGGGCTTCCCGAGTGACCTCATGAAGTGCAGCTCTTCCATACAGTGGCGGGACCGCTCGGGAGTTGCACCCGATTCCCTGTTATCCCTTGCCGCATCCGGCAAGAGCACCTTGTTTCATTGCTAATTCATCTCACATCATAGCGGACTCGGCCTAGCGTGTCTGTGATATAAATTGGAAAAGCTGGCCTGCAGCCAATCATGGCTTGTAGAAATTTTATTTGAGTAATATAATTATTAACTATATAACCTGAACGTGGAGGCATCCGATGAAACTTGATCTAACTGAACAATCCCTGCCAGTGTACGAGGCCCTGTCCAGTACCGTGCGCCTGCATATGCTGCGGCTGCTGTCCGATAAACCCATGAACGTGAAGGAACTGGCCGCAGCCCTCAAGCTAAGCAGTGCGATTATGACCATGCATGTGCGCAAGCTCGAAGCCGCCGGGCTGATCCGCAGCCACATGGCTCCCGGCAAAAGCGGTCTGCAAAAGATTTGTACACTGGCCGCCGACGGGGCAGAGATTATTTTTCCGGGACAAGCCCGGACTCCGCGCAGAGGATACCGTAAGGACATCCCGGTGGGGCATTATTCCGACTTCCAGATTGAGCCTACCTGCGGACTGTCTACGACGGAGAGGGTCATCGGGCACTTTGACGATCCCCGTTATTTCTGGGACCAGGAGCGGGTGAACGCCGGGATTCTCTGGTTCGGCAAGGGGTTCGTCGAGTATAAAATCCCGAATTTCCTGCTGTCGAGCCAGCAGCCGGAGGAGCTTGCCATCACGATGGAGATTGCCTCCGAAGCCCCGTCGGTAAACAACAACTGGCCGTCGGATATTACCTTCACACTGAACGGACAATCGCTCGGCTTCTGGACCAGCCCCGGTGACTACGGAGATAATCCAGGAAAATACACACCAGCCTGGTGGCCCGCACTCACCAATCAATACGGCCTGCTCAAGCAGCTGCGGATTACGCAGACGGGCACTTTCATGGATGGGCAAAAGCTGTCGGAGGTCACCCTGGATCAGGTAGGCATCCGCAATAAACAATGGACCTTCCGGCTCTCTGTCGAGGAGGATGCGGAGCACATCGGTGGCCTCACCCTGTTCGGCAAGGGCTTCGGCAATTACAACGAGGATCTGGTATTTGAGCTGTTTTATACGGATACTGTGGCAGATATGCCGGGTTCTTTGTAAAGGTTCGTCTGGTAGTTATCTAGCAGGTTGTCTGTTAGATAGGTTGTCTGTTAGATAGGTTGGATAGGAAGATGGGTAGATTTGATTGAGTAGATAGATTGGTTAGTTAGACTAATTAGGTTAGTTTTCGATTCAGCTACTTTTGCAGCCAAGACTCCTCATTTCTGCTCATCGCCCACTTTCGGCGGATTCAGGGGCACTAATGCTCTTCATTTCCGCTCAAAGCCCACTTTCGGCCGAATCAGGTGCACTAGTGCTCCTCATTTTCGCTCATCGCTCACTTTTGGCGGATTCAGGTGCACTAATGCTCTTCATTTCCACTCAAAGCCCACTTCCCGCCGCATTAGAGGGATTTATCCCTCTCATTTCCTCCTCCAGCCCACTTTCCGCCGCATTAGAGGGATTTATCCCTCTCACACTTTCCTCTCCCTCTCCCTTCCCCTCTCCTCCACAACGCAAAAAAAGCCCCTCCAACCGCCGCATTGAGCAGGTTGGAGGGGCTATCGGTGATCGATCCGTCTCTTATGGCAAGAGCGGCTTCTAGCCTATCTATTTCGCCTGGCCCCTTGCCGTGAGGCGTGGGCCGTCATTCCGCCACGGGCTGCCACTTTCCGCCGCCCGGCAGCGGACAGCTGCGGGCCTTCAGCCGGGCAACAACGGGGATGATGCAGCCGCAGGCGGTACAGGTTACGCCATCCTGCAGCTTGGGGCAAGCCCCGCAAAGCGCAATCCGCTCGGCATAGACCTCGTCTGAAGCGGTATTGCCGGGGTTGAACATGGAGGACGCCAGAATGCGGGCAATCTGCGCTTCCGTGACCTTGTACTCCTCCCGGCATCCTTTGCAGGCTGAAGTGGTTGTCATGCGGTTCTCTCCTTAGGCTTGTGGAGTGATGGCCAGTACAGTTATCGACATTGGCGGCAGCTCTACAGTCAGCGTGTCTCCTTCAAGCTTGAAAGCGCTGAATGCCTGCGGTGTTACAGCTTCCGGCTGCTCAAAGCTATTGTGGGCATCGATGGAAGCTCCGGCCAGCGTCGTTCCGCTTACAGATGCTTGACCAGCCAGTCCGCGCAGGGCAAGCGGTAACACTGCCGATGACGCGTGATTCAGGTTACACAGGCTGACATGAATGATGCCCTCAGCATTGACTGAAGCCGAAGCCGATACTTCAGGAATCTCTACGCCTTCATAGCTGTATACCGGGCTGTCCACAGTCAACTCCAGCAGTTCTGCATCCTGATGCACCTTGTACATGTTGAATACATGGTAAGTAGGAGTCAGGAGCATTTTCTCGCCTTCGGTCAGAATAACAGCCTGCAGCACGTTCACGGTCTGGGCAATGTTCGCCATACGTACACGGTCACTGTGCTTGTGGAAAATATTCAGCGTCAAGCCGGCCACCAGCGCATCGCGGATCGTGTTCTGCTGGTAGAGGAAGCCCGGGTTCGTACCCGGCTCAACATCATACCAGGTGCCCCATTCGTCAACGATCAGGCCGACTCTTTTCTCAGGATCGTATTTGTCCATGATAGCGATATGGCGGGTAACCAGCTCATCCATGAACAGTGCCTTCTTCAACGTTGTGAAGTATTCGTCTGTTCCGAAGCCTGTAGCCGCGCCCTTATGATTCCAGTCCGAAGTAGGCAGGGTGTAATAGTGCAGAGTAAGGGAATCCATGAAGCGGGTAGCTTCGCGCATCAGTACTTCCGTCCAGTTATAATCATCCGCATTCGCCCCGCAGGCGATCCGGTGGATCTTATTGTCACCATAGTTACGCACATACGTCTGATATTGGCGGTACAGATCGGCATAGAATTCAGGACGCATGTTACCGCCGCAGCCCCAGTTCTCGTTACCCACGCCGAAATACTTGACGCTCCAGGCATCTTCCTGGCCGTTCTTCTGACGCAGCTCAGCCATTGGCGAGACTCCGTTGAAGGTCAGATATTCCACCCACTCGGACATCTCTTGAACAGTTCCGCTACCTACGTTACCGTTGATGTACGGCTCACATTCCAGCATCGCGCAGAGGAGCATGAATTCATGCGTACCGAAATGGTTGTTCTCTACCGCGCCGCCCCAGTGTGTGTTAATCATACGCTTGCGCTCTTCGCTTGGGCCGATACCGTCCTTCCAGTGGTATTCATCGGCGAAGCAGCCGCCCGGCCAGCGAAGTACCGGAATTTTCATTTCCTTAAGCGCTTCCACTACGTCGTTGCGGATACCCTTAGTGTTCGGAATTGGGGAATCTTCGCCCACCCAGATGCCTTCATAGATACAGCGTCCAAGATGCTCAGCGAAATGTCCGTAGATGTTGCGGTCAATCTTACCTTTGCGGATGTCGGTGTTCAGTACAATGCGTTCTGCCATGGGAAGTTAACGCTCCTCTTTAGGTTAATATATTTGTTAATCATTTAACACTTATATTAACATTATAATCAAGCTTCCTCCGGTTCGTCAATCTTTATCTTAAGCAGAACTTCCCGCACTCCCGCATTTCACTTCCCCGCCAAAAATGATATTATGGACACACAAATACAGCACAATTGGAGAGTATGATGATTAGACCTATCAGTAAAGATATATCGCTTCTTAGCCAGAAATCTGCTCCGGCCACGGAAAAGGATCTGCCCGTGTTAATGGATCTTGTGGAGACCCTGAACGCCAACTCCGACCGGTGCGTCGGCATGGCTGCGGACATGATTGGCGTCAACAAACGCATCATTGCCATCCGCGTGGAGCAGCAATTAACCCTTTCAATGATCAATCCGGTGATCGTCAAGCGCGCCCGTCCTTATGACACCGAGGAAGGCTGCCTGTCGCTTGAAGGCGTACGCCCAGCGAAACGATACGATTATATTGAGGTGGAATACCTCGATTATAATTTCAAGAAGCACCGGGATAGCTTTACCGGATTTACGGCGCAGGTTATCCAGCATGAGGTGGATCACTGCGAGGGTATTGTCATTTGAGCAGGGACCTGAGAGCGATAACCTTCAGCAAGACGGCCGCCGAGCAAATTCTGAGGAATGAGACCGATACCCGCACGCTTTTGTCAGAGTATCCTGAATACAAAGACGAGGTTCTGCTTGAGATCAATGCCTTATCGAGCCAAAAACGCGCCAACCTGATCCATAATTTGCTCGCCAGCTATACAAGCAGCGCCAAAATAGCGAAGAGCAAAATTGTCAAAAGCGGCTTTAATCAAACCACCATTAACGCTTTTCTTCCTAATATTATTAAAGCCCGCTTTGCCATTTATCTGATCGAACAGCTGCAATTAGCGGTGTCCGCCGAATCAGCCTCCGGGCCTGTCCGGTTCAATCTCTGGGACGGTTATATTCTGCAGAAGCTCCTGTTCAAGGAAAAGCTTGTACGCAAGCCCGTATCACTCCCTCTGTTCCGGGTATGCTGGAAGCTGATTATCCGCCCCCGGATGCTGATGCCGCTTGTCAATAAACAAGGGATCTACTGCTTCTATTCCCGTACGTTAATCAAGCGCCTGTCCGCTCTGATCGGGGATAAGGAGTGCCTGGAGATCGGTGCGGGTGACGGTACCTTGACGAGATTCCTTAACGATAACGGCACAGCCTGCCGGGCAACCGATGATTATAGCTGGGCGCATTATATCACCTACCCGGATTTTGTGGAGAAAGCCGATGCCAAAGCCGCCCTGAGCAAATACGCTCCTAAGGTTGTACTTTGTTCCTGGCCGGTGCCCGGCAACCCTTATGAGAAGCATGTTTTTAATACGGAATCTGTAGAGTTGTATATTGTAATCGGTACAAGAGACCCGGCGATTACCGGTGACTTAGACGCGTATGATAAGGCTAAGCATTTCAGCATGGAGCTGAATGAGGAATTATCCCGCCTGCTTGTGCCGGCCTCTGAGGATAATGCGATCTATCTCTTCACACGCAAACAAGACAGTACACGCTCACGATAGGTGAGTATCTACTGTCTTGTTTGGTTTGCTGTCTTGTTTGGTTTGCTGTCTATTCCGGCTTCAGCCCAGATCCCCCAGCTCAATCTGTACGATTCCCCGGTCATCCCGTTCCTCGGCGATCCCGCCGATCAGATGCATCAAGCTGCCGAACTCCAGCTCATTGAACTTGCGTGCGGCGTTATCCCGCTGCAGCTCCCACAGACATTCGGCCAGCTCGCATACTATCGGCACATCGCAGCGGATTTCCGCCAGTTCCCGTGAGAGATGCAGCATGTCGAGGTCCGCTTCAATCTTAGCCCGAACGCCCTTGGGCAGCAGATGCAGGTTCTCGATGACCCCTTCCACAGTGCCGTATTCCGTCAGCAGCTTGGTGGCGGTCTTCTCGCCTATGCCCTTCACACCGGGATAATTATCGCTGGTGTCGCCCATGAAGCCCTTCAGGTCGATCACCTGCGCAGGGGTGAGGCCCCGTTCTTCCAGCAATTCCGCTGGATCGTACACCTTATAGTTGGAGCGGCCTTTTTTCATAATCACGACCTTGACGCTGTCATTCACCAGTTGCAGCATGTCGTGGTCCCCCGTAAGAATGTAGACCTCCGACTCCCCGCTGTAGCATGAAGCCAGTGTGCCGATGCAGTCATCTGCCTCATAACCAACCAGACCGATATTCGGCACGCCCAGCTCAGCCACCACTTCCTTCACCAGATCAAACTGCGGGATCAGCTCCAGCGGTGCGTCAATACGATTAGACTTATACCCTTCATACTTCTCTGAGCGGAACGTGCCCTTGCCCATATCCCAGCAGCAGACCACATGTGAAGGCTCAAACGTACTCACCGCGTCGAAAAAATACTGCAAAAATCCATACACCGCATTCGTCGGCAGCCCGGCGCGGGTCTTGCGGATATATCCACCATAAGAGGTAGCATAAAAAGCGCGGAACAGCAGAGCCATTCCATCGACAATCATGACCCGGCCCTTGATTTCTGTTGCTGTGCTCATGTGTAACCTCTCCTTGTATTCCTTAATTTTAGGCGTTGCTCCAAGCTTCGGCGTACTGGTCTTCCTTGTAGCCTACGGTAACTTTCTTGCCGTCAGTAACTACTGGACGCTTAATCAGCATCCCATGTGCGGACAGCAGCGCAAGCTGCTCGTCTTCGCTTAAGTCTGCAAGCTTGTCCTTCAGGCCAAGCTCCCGGTAGACTTCACCACTCGTATTAAAAAACTTCTTCAGCGGCAGCCCGCTGTGCTTCACCAGCACACGCAGCTCCTCCACGGTTGGCGGCTGCTCTGCGATATGCTGCAGCTCCAGCTCATGCCCTGCTTCCTTCAGCCATTTCACTGCGCTGCGGCAGGTGCTGCATTTCGGATATTGGTACACCTTCAAGTTACTCATCGGCTTCTCCTTCTATCATAAAGTGCAGCAGTAATGCTAGTCCTAAAGATCGTCACTGCTGCTTATATTGTTGGGGTCGTCTGCATAGCAGCGGCTTTTACCCGGCCGGCATTACGCCCGACCTCACGGCCAACCTCAATAGGTGGAAATTGTACAACTCTTCCTTCCAAATCCGCATCGCGAGAGGAAATAGTTGGATTTCAGGCACTTAATTCAGAATAAATCGTTACTTTGCGGAGTATGGGGCAATTTTAGTTGTACTTTTTCCACTTGCTTGCCGCAGAGCCTTCATATAGCTGCAAAATATGTGCAGCCTGGCACTTATTTGCCAGTTGGTGTACTCCAATGGTGGCAGAAAGGTTACTCTATGAGCGGTTGGCGCATATAAAAGGCAGCATACTGCTTAGCATCTTCCTCCGATTGTAGCCAAGCTACATGCTGTTGCAACGGGAAGCTGAGTCCCGGATAGGTCCGGCGCTTCCTTACCGTGCCGACTGCCGCAGCTTCTCCTGCAGCAGCGCCATATCCGGCGGCAGCGGAGCCTCGAAGACCAGCTCGGCATGCGTCACCGGATGCCGGAACGCCAGCCGCACCGCGTGCAGCGCCTGGCGCGGAATGGCCGCGTCCAGCTCCGCGATCTGCGCGAGCCGGGCGGCGGCGCCCGGCGACAGCGCCGCGGCGCCCGCGGTCACCGCCGGCTCTCCCGCACGCCGCTCCTCGCCCGGCGACAACGCCTCCGTCCGGCCGCCAGCCGCCTGCCCATACAGCGGGTGACGGTACATCCCGTCACCGATCAGCGGGCAGCCGACCGATCCCATATGCACCCGGATCTGGTGGGTGCGCCCGCTCTCCAGCTTCAGCTCGACGAGTGAAGCTGCACTGCCATAGACCTCCTTGACCTCATACCGGGTCAAGGAGGGATAACCGTCCGGCGTCACAATCCGCCGGTGCGGCTCCAGCGGATCGCGGTCGATCGGACCGTCGATATCGCCGCTGGGCAGAGCAGGCACACCGTGAACGAACGCGGTATACCGCTTGTCCACCGTGCCGGCAATCATCTGCTCGGAGATGTGCTGGTGGCTGTACGGATTCTTGGCAATCACCAGCACCCCGGAGGTCTCCTGGTCCAGCCGGTGTACAGGGCGGAAGCGGACCCGCTCGCCCTTCTCTGCCCAGTAATGTACCACTCCGTTCGCCAGGGTCTCGGTATAATGACCGTGGGTCGGATGGACAATCATTCCTGCGGCTTTGCTTACCACAAGCAGATGCCCGTCCTCATACAGAATCTCGAAGGGAATCGGCTGCGGCATAATATCCTCTGACGTCTCTTCCTCCATCCGGATCTGGACCTCATCCCCGCTGCTCACCTTGACGCTGATATAGACACGCTCTCCGTTCAGGGTAATGCCGAGGTCTGTCATTTTGAGCCGGGAGAGCAGCTTGCGGGAGACATCCATCCGCTTTTGCAGAATGGTTTTGAGCAGCCAGCCGTCCTCGGACGGCGGCACTATATAGGAGATGGGCGGATAATAGCTGGTCATTTGTTCCGGAACACCTTTTTGCTGCGCAGATATTCTACTTCAGCAATCTCCAGCCGGGTGTTGGCAGCACGGGCCAGAGCGAAGAAATAGTCGGACAGCCGGTTCAGATAGATTACCGCCTCAGGGTTAATCTCCGCACTGCGGCCCAGCGTCACTGCCCGGCGCTCGGCCCGGCGGCAGACCGTCCGGCAGACATGCAGCACCGAGGACAGCTGGCTTCCGCCGGGCAGAATGAAGCGCTCCAGCACCGGATTCTCGGCCTGAAGCGCATCGATCCAGCCTTCCAGACGCGTGGCCATCTCGCTTTTTACTTTGTAGCGGTTCTCACTCAGCTTCACGAACGCCAGATCCGATCCGCAGTCAAACAGCTCATGCTGAATCTCCAGCAGCTGCTCGCGGACATCTAGAAACCGCTCGTCTTCCATCAGGCTCCGTGCCTGGCCAACGAAGCAGTTCAGCTCGTCAATGGTGCCGTAAGCCTCGACGCGGACATCGTCCTTGCCTACCCGGCCGCCAATAACTGAGGTCTCGCCCTTATCCCCCGTACGCGTATAAATCGCCATGGTACTTCCCTCCTAAGTTGCAAATCACATAGTCATAGTGTAATCGTTCTTAGGTAGGGTGGCAAACAAAGATCAACTTTTCCGCCATGTAAATAACTCCCTTAAGAGGAAGCCTTAATTATCCTTCTATTCAACCTGCCTCATGGCTTACGAAAAGTAATGCAATACATCAGGCCCTTGCACACTTCCTTGTAAGCTACTTCCAACATCTCCGGCGGGATCAGCCCAAGCATCTCCGGCATGTCCGCTCCCTCTGCAAAATACCCCTTAACCACCGGCACCTTCCCGTACGTTCCGTTCACCAGCTTCTGCGTCTCGTCGGCAATCATCAGTCTTGTGCCCGGCCTCGCCACCCGGATCATCTCCAGTACCGCAGCACGCGGATCGCTGAAAACATTAATTCCGCCTACATGGTAGACGCAGTCAAAGCTGTTGTCCTGAAAAGGCAATCTCTCTGCGTTACCCTGGAACAAATGTGCCTCCAGCTTCCACCGCCGCAGATTACGCACCGCCTGCTTCAGCATTCCGCTGGAAATATCCAGCCCGTACAGCTCGGCCTTCATGTTAAGATACGGGAAGTTATCGCCGCTGCCCACCGAGGTCTCCAGCACACGCTGGCCGCCGCGCAGCTCAAGCGAAGACAGGAACTGCTCTCTATAGCTGCGTTCTCCGCCGAACTTCAGCACGAAGTAGAACTTATTGGACAGCCGGTAGAAGCGGGCAATCCGGTTGTATAGTTCCAGGTACTTCCGGTTATTACCTGCGGCATCCGCTTCCTCCATAAAAGCAAAATACCCTTGTCTCCACGGATATTGCCGTCCATTCACCGGATTGACCGCTCCCGTACCCTCCAGCTTAAGCTCTTCATATGTATTCGGGTCCCTCAGCAGCTGATCATGCAGCATGAATATTCCCTCTTTCCTGACATCGTACAGTTCCAGCCCGTACTCTGTGATGTTCGTGAATATTCATTATATGCCTACAGCTGAAAGCGGACATCAGGCCAGGGTCTGCCGCCGTCTCCGTCTCTAGTCTTAACCCGAAGACTCAGAATTTGCGACATTTTTTTATTTTTTTCGACAAAAGGTAACAACAAAATCAGCTCTCCAGCCGATGATATTCAATATAACTATAAATAGCTTCGCTATCTAATGGGGGGATTTGCATGGCTAATATTGCTCACAAGGGGATTTCCAGGCTCCGGTTCAAAAGCATACGTATGAGAACATTTGCATTCATCCTGCCCATCTTTCTGATCACGCTGGTGCTGGTCGCTCTGTTGTCGTACATGTATTCCAAAAACATTATCCAGCGCGAGGTTACGCAAAAAATGAATGTGCAAATATCGGATATTTCTAACGAAATTAATGCGAACTTAAGTGTGCACAGCAAGGTTCCCGAGGTTCTGGCGCGTACGCTGGAGAGCCACGCTGCTGAATTCACACTGGATCAATACCGTACCATGCTGTCTAGTGCGCTGAAGGCTAATCCGGATACATATGGTGTGGGCATTTATTTTGAACCCGGACGGTATGACAGCAAGCTGAAGTACTTCTCCACCTATGCCCACCGTGACGGCGGCAAAATTGTGACTACCGAGCAGTATAATGACCCCAATTATAATTATCACGGGCAGAACTGGTACACCATCGGCAAGGAGCATGAGGGGATTACAGATCCGTTCTATGACACAATTACAGGAACAACGATGGCTACGTTTGCTGTTCCTTTCCGGGATACCGCAAATACCTTGCTGGGGGTGATGGCCGGCGATATCGATCTCAAGACGCTGCAGAGCAGGATCGAACAGACCAAGGTCGGGAATACAGGCTGGGCCTTCCTGCTGGACAAGCAGGGGAATTACATTGCCGGACCGGATGCCGGGAAGAATATGCAGCTGAAAATAACAGATGAAAAAAGCGCAAGTCTATCCGCAGCAGGAGCAGAAATGCTTAAGCAGAATCAGGGGATGGTCACCTATGCCGATTCCGGCGGGACCATCCAGATGTATTATGAAAAGCTGCCGGATACCGGCTGGACCGTGGGTCTCGCCATGCCGGAGCAGGAGCTGTATGCGCCGCTTAAAGGGCTGCTAAGGTCTATTCTGCTGGTTAGCTTTGTGGGTCTTATCCTGACGGTAGCAGCTGTATATCTGTATAGCCGCTATATTACCCGTAAGCTGACTCGTGTCAATGAGATGTCCCAGCAAATGGCTGCCGGAGATTTCACCGGGAAGCTGGAGGTGGACAGTGAGGATGAGTTCGGTAATATGGCCGGGCATCTGAACCAGATGATTACCAATCTGAGCAGACTCCTGGGGACCATTGCCGATCACTCCCTGCAAGTTGCCTCGACCTCGGAGGAATTAATGTCCAGCGCCAACCAGACCAATCACACAACAGAGGCTATCGTGGAGAATATTCAAGATCTGTCAGCCGGAGCGGATCAGCAGCTTCAGTCCACCCGCGAGTCTGCAAGAGCGATGGAGGAAATGGCTGCCGGTGTGCAGCGGATCGCGGAAGCTTCAATGGATACCGCCGCAGCGGCCGGGCGGGCGGCAGGCCAGGCACAGAACGGGCATTCCGTCATTACGGAGGCGGTGGACCGGATGGAAGAGATGGAGCGGACCGCCGCAGATGCTTCAAGCATGATTACCTCTCTTACCGCACAGTCCCAGCAGATCGGTAACATTATCGGTCTGATCAAAGGCATCAGCGATCAGACCGGCATGCTGGCCTTAAACGCGGCGATTGAGGCTGCCAGAGCGGGCGAATACGGACGGGGCTTCTCCGTAGTTGCCGGTGAGGTGAAGAAGCTGTCCGAACAGACGGCCGAAGCCGCAGGGTCTATCAGCACCCTGATTCTCGAGATCCAGCAGGGCAACCGGGCGGCATCAGACGCGGTGCTGGCCAATGCCGGTGCCGTTCAGGAAGGCTCGCGGATGGTAGGCGAGGCCGGGCGTCTGTTCACGGATATTCTCGGCGGCATCGGCGAGATTAATACCCAGGTTCATGAGATGTCCGCTTCCTCCGAGCAGCTGCTGGCCGGAACCGAGGAGCTGACCTCTTCGGTGGCGGAGATGGCAGAAGTGGCCAGGCAGGCCGCAGAGCGTTCCCAGAGCGCTGCCGCGGCCTCTGAGGAGCAGCTCGCCTCCATGGAGGAGGTAGCCGCAGCCTCTACCGAGCTGGCGAAGATGGCCGATGGGCTACAGCAGGCAGTGGCCACGTTCAAGGTAAACTAACATGCATAAATAACCCCCTGATAAGTCCCTTCGGACACAGGGGGTTATTTTATATACGGTCTCAGAGCCTGAGCAGCTATCTGTTGGACCGCAGCAGCTTGTACATTTAGATTAGGGTAAATCCAAGGCACGGTCCTCCCGCCTCAAGAGTCCGTCTCATTTGGCCAAGGTAAGCAGTCTGTGCTTCGTTCAGCGTAGCAGGCTCTGAATGTACGCAGTGATAAGTATAAGAGTAAAGATGGCGGTAATCTATGAAGTAGTTAATTCGATCCAAACAGGCTGCACGGGGATTAGCACTGCGGTATCCTTTGATAAAGGCTTCATAAAATGCAAGCACAGCCCTCCTCCTGCCTGCCCATTCCAGTTCCGAGAGAGTATGCTCCCTGGGAGTCACGGTGTGATCCAGTATTTTGACTACTATATGAGTTCCCGGAGTGTGCTCAATCTCAAATACTTGTCTGAATAACCTCCAAGCAGCTTAACATCCTCAGTTGAACTGCCAAGCTCCCTAAATACCCGGTGCCGGACCGTTTCTGGAATCATTCGCTTACCCCATTCCCTTTCAAAAAAGCCACCAGCTCGCGGTTGACCCGCTCCGGCTGCTCGTGATTCACGCCGTGTCCTGCGTCCGGGATGACCGTGTAACGGAACCCGCCAGCGTCCAGAGGACCTGTGAGCTCTTTCTTATGATTCAGCTTATAATCACCCAGCAGAAAATAAAGCTTATCCCTGCAATGAGCCGCCTTCTCTTGATCGTAGAGCTGAGCCCTGTGGGTAAACATAGCCTGCTGGTTATGGTTTCTCAACAGTAGCACCAGATGCTCCCCGACTTCAGGGTGCTTGTCCAAAAGTCCCGAAGCAGGTGAACTGAGCTTGCGGGCTACCTTGAGCAAATTGCTGCGCGTAGGAACAAGAATCTCCGGGAACATCATCAGCAGCGTGTGTATCATACTTTTAATTGGAGCAGTAACCATTCCTCCCTCCATACAGACAGCCCTCAGTACTCTTCCCGGCTCGTTCACCGTATAATTGAAGGCCATGTAAGCTCCGTTCGACACACCTGCCACGTAGAATGCTTCAAGTTGTAACCCATCTGCAACCTCGTTTATCCAATCGACCTGGTTAAACGTCCGTTTATTGAACCTCTCACCTGGAACACTTTTCCCCGGACCTCCCAGCGTATCTACTGCAATGCAGTAAAAATGCCGTGACAGCTCCTTCATATTCAGCAGCCACATCACTGCCGAATTATCGCCTACCCCATGGAGCAGGAGCAAGGGCGGTGACTCTGGATCTCCCGCTGTTATACAATGGGTTGTCCCATATGGAGTCTCCACATCAAGCTCCTGAAATTCCGTCCCCCAGTCCCCAAGAAGTTCGTTGTAGGCCTGTAGAACCCGCTCTTTACCGGCCTCGCTTCTAAAAACTTTTATCATAGTAGATTCCACCTTTTCCGCTATGGGATGGATGCTATCGATCTTTTTTCATGAAACGCAGAACCAGTTCAGTAGATGGGAAAGGTACACTAGAGGTAGTCTGCAGCCTCGCTATTCCAAGCCCCTGCAGGAATGAAAAGTACGCGATGGCAATCTCCACCGGATCTCCCGGTACAATCTCCCCTGCCTGCTGTCCGGCAATAATTAAGGGAATAAACTGCTCAAAGGGCAGCTTGCTCTTCGCCTTCGCTACAAGCTTCGCCTCCTCAGGAATCGCCTCCGAGGTTACTGTCTGGAGCAGAATTAGCCGAAAATGCTGCATAGCGATACTATCCGGGGACAGCAATGCCTCTGTCAGCCATGTGATCCGTTCCATTGGACTGCCTTCCAGCTCCGCCGCATATTGCACCGACATTCCGGCGCCATCCGAGGCCATTTCAACGATCTTGGTGAACATTTCATCCTTCGACTTGAAATACATATAGACATAACCCTGGCTAAATCCCGCACTGACCGCGATATCCTTAATCTTAGTCCCGGCATAGCCCTTCTTGGAGAATACCTCTACAGCATGTAAAATGATTTGCCGTATGGTCTTATCCGGAGCTAATTGTTCAAAGCCTTCAGTAAATTTACGTTCTAGCCATTTGCTATTGTCGCTCACCCTATTCTCTCCTTCGAAATGAATGACTGTTCATTCATAATACTATAAAAATAAATTTATGTAAATTATAAACAAAACGGACATCTCCCCAAAAGAAGACATCCGCTTCGTATAATCCTGCTGTATTAATTACTCTTACGGTGACGGCCTCTCATATACTCATTAATCTTGAGGTCCAGCAAGCTGCTGATTGCTATTACATTATCCGAGGTAAAGGACTTCTCCTGCATAAAGAGCTGTTCCATTCTGCTGCGGAGCATCTGAATTTCATCTTCCAGCGAGAGCCTGCGTGCATTCGCATCTCCTTTGGCGCGAGGTAGCCCGCTTCCGGAACCACACTTCCCGCCATAGGAGGATAAGTAATAATCTGCGCTCAGCACAATCACCCTTCCTGATGTAGTATTGCGCGTCATCCAGATAAGAACTGTGTAGTTCTGTGCAACCAGATATGAAGCGCCTTTATTCCGGAATAAGAGGTCCATGTAAGTGTATTACAGGTGTTTCTTGTCCTTAGAGTAAAATAATACCATATCAGAAGGTGATCGGCTATAGTTCGATTTACTTCTTTGTCGAGCCTTGTCAGGCCCCTTCCCGGGCCAGCTGTGAGACAAATGCCCCAATTCGCTCAACCGCTTCATTCAACTGGGACACCGAGGTGGCATAGGAGCAGCGCAGATAGCCTTCCCCGCCTAGACCGAAGACACTTCCCGGAACAGCAGCGACCTTATATTCAAGCAGCAGGCGCTGGGCGAACTGGTCCGAGGTCAGGCCGGTGGCCTGAATACTCGGAAATGCATAAAAGGCACCCTGCGGCTCATGGCACTCAAGTCCTGCCTCCCGCAGCCCCTTGACAATCAGCCGGCGGCGCTGGTTATACGAGTCTGTCATGCGGTCCTTCTCTTCCATTCCGTTGGTAAGTGCCTCCAGCGCAGCCACCTGGCCCATCGAAGGCGCACACATGACGGTATACTGGTGAATCTTCAGCATGGCAGAGATCAGGTCCGGGTGCCCGCAGGCATAGCCCATCCGCCAGCCGGTCATGGCGAAGGCCTTGGAGAACCCGCTGACCAGGATCGTCCGGTCCAGCATTCCCGGCAGCGAAGCGAAGCTGACATGATTGCTTCCATAGGTAAGCTCGGCATAAATCTCATCGGAGATGACGATAAGATCATGCTTCTCGACCACCTTGGCAATCGGCTCCCAATCCTCACGGCTCATGATGGCGCCCGTCGGATTGCTTGGATAGCAGAGAATCAGAATCTTCGAGCGCGGGGTGATCTTGGCCTCCAGATCTTCGGCAGTCAGCTTGAAGTTGTTCTTCCCGAAGGTCTCAATGCCTACCGGAATACCGCCGCCGATAGCCGTGATCGGAGAATAAGAGATGTAACAGGGCTCGGGAATCAGAATCTCGTCCCCCGGAGAGATCAGAGCACGCAGGGCCAAATCAATAGCCTCACTGCCGCCGACCGTGGCGATAATCTGATTCGCCGGATCATACTTCACGGCGAAGCGGGTCTCCAGGTACTCGGCAATACCCTCACGCAGCTCAGGCATCCCGGCATTGGAGGTGTAACCGGTGAAGCCGCGTTCGAGTGAATAGACGCAGGCCTCTCTGACATGCCAAGGTGTCTTGAAGTCCGGCTCGCCGACACCCAGCGAGATAATATCCTTGCTGCCTGCCGCCAGATCAAAAAACTTGCGGATGCCCGAAGGCTGAATCTGCTGGACCAGCGGGGCCAGATAAGAGTTCATCGACTTGCCTTTATCTCCTGTGTGCTGTGCGTTATTAATGATCATGACATTACATCCTTCACGGAGATATCATCAGACGGTTGTCTTCCTCATGCTCTTCAAAGATGATACCGTCCTGTTTGTATTTTTTGAGCGTAAAATTAGTCTTCGTAGAGAGCACTGCATCAATCGGTGACAGCTTCTCAGACACAAAGTTAGCGACCTCGCGCAGATTGCGGCCTTCCACTTCCACCAGCAGGTCGTAAGCACCAGACATCAGATAGACCGATTTAACCTGCGGATACAGATAGATCCGTTCGGCAATCCCCTCGAAGCCGCGGCCCCGTTCCGGCGTAATCTGTACCTCGATCAGTGCTGTCACCCGTTCATCATCGACTTTGTCCCAATTGACAACCGTCGCGTATTTCACAATGACATGGTCCTGCTCCATTTCAGCAATAACAGTCTTTACATCTTCTTCCTCCGCACCAAGCAGGGTCGCCATTAATGCAGTCGAGCTTCGCGCGTCCTCCTTGAGCAGTTCCAGCACTTTCCTCTTCAATTCATTCATTCTTAGGGCCTCCTGCAAAAAAGAGTTTAGTATTAATATGACATGAAAAGTACCATTCTGCAAACAAAATAACCCCGCCGGGGCGGGGTTATCTGGCTGCATTCCCTTTGTATTTTCTCCTGCATGGCCGGGTAAGCGCTCTAATGCTTCACAGGCCCATCGCCAGGGTTACATATAATAGGAACCGTTATGATGCTGCTGGACGTTCGGCTGGTGCTGCGAAACATTCGAATGCTGGTTAAAGGCTCCTGCCCCGCCTGTTTTCTCACGCACAAACTGCTGCAGCTTCTGCTGGGTCTGCTGGGCACTCTGAATCTGCTTGTCCACATCCTGACGCAGCGCTTTGCCCGGAGGGGTGTACATGTTCATTTGCGACATCTGCATGTACAGTTCCCCCTGAATTCTGAGGGTATCCATAGTCAAATCATTGAATACCCGTCTGACGGCGGGACAATTCGATTCTGTAGCTGCTGTGGTGTACTCGCGGACTGTCCGCTTCAAATCGGCCAAAATCGTGTTGAGTAAATCTTCATCCGCCATAAACGGCGTTCCATTCTGTGCGTACACAGTAAAACCTCCTTCAAAGTTTGTGGGTACTGCCTGTTATTGCGGCTGCGATGGTGCGTACTGCTGATGCTGATGGAGCAGCTGGACCAGCATATCCATGTGATGGGTATGACTCTGGATCTGCTGGATGCAGATCCCCTGCACGGCAGAGTTCTGAGTGGTTCCGGCTGTAGCCGCGAGCTGCTTAATCAGCAAATCCTCATTGGAAATGGAATCCGCAATGTATTCCAATTCTTTTCCGCTAAGTGCCTGCATTTGGTTAGATTGCATGTTCGGTAGTCCCTCCTTCTGGTTGTTCAAGCGTTCCTTAGTATGCTTCCGGGGGAGGCTGTTTATGTACCGGAAGGTACATTCAGCAAGCTTACACCTGATGAATAATCCTTAGGGTCTTGACGCATGAGACTCTGCAATAGTGCAAATAATACTACTCTGAATGACACAAAGGAGCGAACAGATCTATGAAACTCGTCAGCGGGCAACTGCCCTGGGAACACACACTGCCTGAGACTCCGGTATATCCGGTACTTGCGGATGATATTACCTGCGACTGTCTGATTGTAGGCGGCGGGATGGGCGGAGCGATGATGTCCTACCGCATGTCCCTCAGTGGAGCAGATACTGTTCTTATCGATAAAAGAACGGTCGGCACCGGAAGCTCCCACGCTAATACGGGACTGCTGCAAATCGCCAATGACAAATCACTGACTGCCTGCATGAACACCTTCGGGGAAGAAAACGGCGTGCTGTTCTACAGACTCTGCCAGCAAGCCATGCGTGCGATTCTGGAGCTGCCCGGCAAGCTGGATATCGATCCGCAGATTATTGAGCGCAGCAGTCTGCTGTATGCCAGTAAGCCGGAAGATGTTGCTATGCTGAAGCTGGAGAATGAGAATCTGGTGAAGCATGGCTTCGATTCGGAATTCTGGGAAGAGGAGACGATCCGCGCCCATTATGCCTTCTCCAAACCAGGAGCGTTGTATTCCAAAGGAGATGCGGAGACCAATCCGCTGCTCACCGTACACAGTCTGATTCATAAAGCGCACTCCGGCGGGGTAAGGGTCTATGAGCATACCGAAGCCCTTCATTATGAGTACAATGAAGACGGCGTAATCTGTCATACCGGGCAAGGCCGGATTGTTGCTAAGAAGGTCGTCTTTGCTATGGGTTATGAGACCCAGGACATGAAGAAGGACCGGGGAGCAGAGCTGATCAACACCTATGCCATTATGACCGAGCCTCTGCCCCAACTTCCGAAATGGCATGAGCAGAGTCTGCTCTGGGAAACGGCCCGGCCTTATCTGTATTTCCGGACTACTCCGGAAGGCCGGATCATTGCCGGCGGCAAGGATGAGCAGCTTACCAGTGTAGAGCGGCGTGAGGTTAGGGTCCTCTCCCAGTGTGAGCGTCTGCTTGAGGAGGTTACGGCCCTGTTCCCGGAACTGCAAGGAATCAAGGCTGAATATTCCTGGGGAGCGGTCTTCGGCTCCACCCATGACGGGCTGCCTTATATGGGACCGCACCCGGAGTTCCCGCACTGCTACTTCATTGAAGGCTATGGGGGGAACGGCACGGTCTACAGCATGATCGCCGCCGAGCTGCTTGCAGATACGCTGGCCGGCAAGAGCCGCCCGGAGCTGGAGCTTTTCTCGCTGACCCGGTCGCCGAAGCCTGCGCCCTCCCCCGCGATACTGTCTTAAGGGCAGCTGGTTCAGGGAGGCGGCATCAGAGAGAGTTGCAACATAGAAAGGGATGCCCGCGTAGCCTGATGGCTGCGGAGCATCCCTTTTTTGATTAAATACTTATGGTTATAACGATATATAGAAGAATAATAGCTTATTGCGCTTTTACAAATTCAGCCGACTTGATCCCTGCCTGACGTCCGAAGATAATAATCTCGGCTACCGAGTTACCGCCGATGCGGTTCTCGCCGTGCAGCCCGCCGACCACTTCTCCTGCCGCGAACAATCCGGTAATCGCCTTGCCGTCTTTGTTCAAGAC
This sequence comes from Paenibacillus sp. FSL R7-269, assembly GCF_000517865.1. Taxonomy (NCBI): domain Bacteria; kingdom Bacillati; phylum Bacillota; class Bacilli; order Caryophanales; family Paenibacillaceae; genus Paenibacillus; species Paenibacillus sp. FSL R7-269. The sequence goes on along the minus strand of NZ_ASPS01000042.1, from coordinate 156,618 downwards.
CTCAGTGTTGGTGTTGATCACCACTCCGCCCATCGTATAGTGAATCCCAGGGCCGATCTGAATCGCATAATACGGAGCACCGGACAGATCATTATCCATACCGGTAGTTCTGCCGAATTCAGCATCCGACTTACTCTTCACCGCACTGTTCCATGTATCCACGGTAGTCTTAAGTGCTGCTGCAGGAACCTTCATCTGATCCGCCAATGCCTCAATGGTATCTGCGGTCTTGACCACACCCATCTTAATGTATTGATCTACCGCCTTAACACGGGATTTCACTCCGGCGTCGAACACGAGATAAGCGGATTTCTCAGGAAGTGTATTAATTGAAGCCGTCACCTTATCACGGGTATTCATCTCATTGCCGAAGCGCTTGCCCTCAACAGATACAAGAATAGCTCCTTCGCCCCGGACCGCTTCACCGATCAGGTAGGATTTCTCCTGCTGCACAGTCGGGTGAACCTGAATCTGATCCAGGTCTACGGTAGTTCCGCCGACCTTCTCAATCATGGCAATGCCGTCGCCGGTGCTGCCAATCTGGTTGGTCGTTACCAGCCCTTGCAGATCCGGGCGAACCTTGGCAATCAGTTCTTTGTTGGCACCGAAGCCCCCAGTGGTTACGATAACTGCTGCTGCGCTGATCATTTTGTCATCGGCCTGGTTGAAGAGCACCTTCACGCCGTTCACCTTACCGTCCTGTACCGTAAGCTCCTTCACATCCGCATTGACGAACAGCGGAATTCCCTGCTCCTGAACATTGCGGACAAGTCCTGCTACAAGATATTGTCCCACTGCCGAGCCGTCTTCCGGACGATGGGTACGCTTCTCTTTCATACCGCCGGTAATTGTAATATTGTTCAAGCGGATTCCGATGGAATCGAGCCAGTCAATGGCACCCGCGGATTGATCCACGAAGAAGTGCAGCAGCTCCTTATTGTTCGTATCATGTCCGCCCTTAAGGGTCTCTTCATAGAACAGTTCGTTGCTGTCTTCGATGCCCTGCTCCTTCTGGAACTTGGTCTGCGAGGCATTCATCCCTGAGGAGGATTTGGTCGTATTGCCGCCGGCAACCGGCATTTTCTCTAAGATGACCGGGTTCATGCCGGCCGCTTTGGCTTCCAGCGCAGCAGACATTCCCGCACCGCCCGCACCGACGATGACGATATCATATTTATCCTTTAACTGATCGTACGGAGTATAGCTCGCTTCGGATGCTCCCGACACGGCCTCTGCCTTCTCTGTAGGTGCAGTGGTTGCTGCCGGCTCTGTTGCCGCGCTGCCCGCTTCCTTGCTCTCATTCTTGCTGCCGCCCGCATTGTTGTTTCCGCAACCTGCAATGACCAGCATCACGGAGAGAATGAGGATAAGCGCCGCTGTTAATCTCTTATTCATGTGAGTTGTGCCCCCTTGTGCATATTTTCACAATTATCATAGCGCCAAAGAAGCGGTTTATGGAACCTTCCGTAAGTTATTAAAGAGTTTTGTAACTAAAGTAACCAAATTAACTAAGTAGCTGTACAGATGGCTGCCTGCGTAAGAGTGAGAGAATTAACTTCGTTCCGGTCAGAATTATGATAGACTCTATCCCGTCTGCATACATAACTTGAAGTATCCGGAAGGAGAAGGAAATATTGACTAACAAAAGTAATCTTAGAGCGGTATGGATCATGTTTGGTGTATTTGTATTGCTGTTTCTGTTGAATTTCGGCATTCACAGTAATAATCAGGCCCCGACAGCCAGAATGTGGCTTCTGCTGGGCGTATGGGCCTTCCTCATTAGCGTGCTGCTGCTTGTAAAACACAAGCTGCCGTCGAAGCGGCAGATTCTGCTCTCTATCCTGCTAGCCGCTGCTGTAGCTGTCGCCTATATTAATCTGTCCCTCTTCTCCATGATTGAGGTGAGCCTGCTCACGTTAATGGCATCGTTGGCTGTATTAAGCACCTTCAACCAGTATAACGAAGGAAAGCTTCTTTTTCTCAACACAGCCAGCGCCTCAACAATCTTCATGAGCCTATTCGTGGGAGCCGCCGCCGGCATTCTGCTCGGAATCATCAATCTAGTGCTGAGCGGACAAAGCCTCGATGGATTCAGCCTGAAGCTAATCTATTTCAGAGTGGCGCTCAGTCCGGCCATTTATGAAGAACTAGCCCTACGTACCTTGTTCTATGCCCTATGCCTGTCCCTGATGCACGGCAGAGCCGATACCAGAGCCCAAAAATTTACCGTCTGGTTCATGATGATCGTTCCCCATGTGCTGGTCCACACGCCGGACAGCTTCATTCAGGGTGGAATCATCCCCGGCATCATCAGCACTCTCATGTATATCCTCTTGTTCGGCCTGCCCTTTGCAATACTACAGCGCAAGCGGGACCTCACATCTGCCATGCTTGCTCATGGAATAGTGGATATCATACGATTCTGTTTCCTGGGTCTCCCCTTCTAGTAGAGGGGTGCTCCGGCACGGTACGGCACAGTTCACACCTCCTCCTCCTCCCCCTTCACCTCATAAGGCACATCAACTATAAAATGCCCCCCTGAACCGTAGACGGCGGCCAGCTCAAGATGGCCCTTTAATTTATCCACACTTTTCTTGACCAAATACAGCCCGATTCCCCGCTGTTCACCCTTGGAGGAGTAACCCTGAACGAAGATCTTCTCCTTGAGGCCCGCCGGAATTCCCGGACCGTTGTCGCTAACCTCGCATAGCAGCCGCCCCTCTTCATATTGAAAAGCAAGCTCCACCCGCTTCACGGGTTGCTCGCAGAGCTCCCCCAGCGCCTCCAGGGCATTATCCAGCAGATTGCCGGCAATCGTAATCAGCTCATGAATCACCTGCGGATCAGCCGGCTCCGGCAGATAGCTGTCTCCGGTCAGCAACAGCTCTATCCCCGCTTCGCGTGCCCGGCTCAGCTTCCCCAGCAGAAATCCGGCCATCACCGGGTCCTTGATCTGTCTCGTGATCGACCCGATCTCCTTCTGGTAATTGCTTACCGTTCCCAGAATATATTGCTGCAGCTCATCATACAGGCCCATATGCGTCATGCCCATAATGACATGCAGCTTGTTCATGAACTCATGGGCACCGGAGCGCAGTGCTTCTGCATAGACAGAGACTCCCGACAGCTTCTCCGCCAGCACAGCCAGCTCAGTCTCATCCCGGAAAGTGGCAATCGCGCCAACGATGTTACCGTTCACCCGGACTGGCAGGCTGTTCACCAATAAAGAGCTGTCTCCCAGCTCCAGCTCCTGGTCCTGTATCCCCTCTCCCTCAGCCAATACCCGCTCCAGACCCAGCTCCGGCCAAAACTCGGCAATCTGCCGGTTCATGGCGCTCCCGCCAATCCCGGCTGCCCGCAGAAGCCGCTGTGCTTCCATATTAAGGATGGTAATCCGCGCCTTCTGATCTACGGCAATAATTCCCTCGCGCGTGGATTCCAGCATCGCACTGCGTTCCTGGAGCAGCTTGGAGATGTCCTCCGGCTCCATGCCGAACACCATCCGCTTGATCTGCGCTGCCAGAATGAATGCTCCTCCCGCTCCAAGCAAGGCTCCCGAGACCAGAATCGCAATAATCGTCCACTCATTCAGCAGGACCAGCCGCTCAACCCGCTCCAGGGACAGACCGGCAATGACCACACCCACCTGATGCCCCCGGTTGTTATAGACCGGCACGAAGCCGCGCAGGGATCTGCCGAGCGGGCCGGCCCCTTCGGAGATACTCTCCCCTCCGCGCAGCGATATCTCTTGGCCTCCTCCCGCAAAGGGCAGTCCGACCAGCGAGGCATCCGGATGGGAATAGCGGATACCCTTCATATCTGTGACTACCACGAACATAATATCGTTGCGGCGGGCGATTCTTGAGGTGTAGTCCTGAATCTCCTTGCTGTTGCCCTCACTGAGTCCCTCAGAGACCAGCGGAATCAGAGCGATGGTACGGGCAATCGTAATCGCCTTATCCTCCAGCGCCTGCCGGGTCTGCGGAATAATCTGATTGCGGAAAATAAAATATAAAATCAGCAATACCAGCAGGACAACGGCAGACACCATAACGGCGATCATTGTGCGCAGACTGTAGCTTTTTTTCCTGGCCACTTGCGTGATGACCTCCCTTCATATCCCTTTTCCCTTCGAACTATATTAGTTGAACCTGAATTTGTAAAGCTGCTCCCGGGGCTCGCTTCTGGGGAATAGAAGAATGAAGCAAGCCCAGCCGTTCTGCCGGAGACAGGAGGGCTGGGCTTGCTGGGCTGAACTTTTCACAACTCTATTAATTGGATGATAGCTTACTGCTTCTTGGCCTGTTCCAGCGCCTGGGTCACCGCTTCAATAATTCCGCCGCTGGAGCCGGAAGCACCGGAGAGGGCGTCTACGCCTTCTGTGGTTTGCTTTTCAATAATTTCAGGAATGGTATTCTCCACTGCCGCATCGATCATCGCCTGCGTCTCCTTATGCTCCTCTACGGTAATGGCGTCGATCTTCTCATCCTTGATTTCTACCGCCACTTTAATATCACTCTTGACCCCTTTACCTGTTCCATCATACGTCCCGTCTACATACTTGCCGGAAGATGAAGAGCATCCTGCCGTAAGTACTGTTGCAGCCGCAAGGGCAGAGAACAGCAACGTTTTTGTCCACTTGTGCATGAGTAATTCCTCCTTCTGGAAAGTTTCTATTTCTTAAGTGCCTTCACAGCTTCATCCGCTGCAATCCGGCCGAAGGTGGTGATGTCTGCAAGTGCATTCCCGCCCAGACGGTTGGCGCCGTGTACCCCGCCGGTTACTTCGCCCGCAGCATACAGTCCGGCAATGACCTGATCCTTGGTATCCAGCACCTGTGCCTGAGTGTTAATCGCTACTCCGCCCATGGTATGGTGGATTCCCGGTGTTACCTGAATTGCATAATATTTACCTTTTTCAAAAGACAGTTCAAGATCCGGCCGTTCAAACTCTGTATCCTTACCGGAAGCAACGAAGCCATTATACGTATTCAGTGTATCTGCCAGTGCTTTGCCGTCTACACCAATCTGTGCCGCCAATTCTTCAGGAGTTGCCGCTTCTTTGACCAGATCCATTCCAAAGTAAACCTCGGTTGCCTTCAGGTTCGCACGCAGCTCATCATTGAAGATCAGGTAAGCTACTTTGCCGGACTGGGCCAGAATATTCTGGGACACGACATCGCGGGTCAGCAGTTCATTCGTGAATCGCTTGCCTTCGCTATTGACCAGAATTGCACCGTCTCCGCGTACCCCTTCCGTGATCAGCACGCCTTGATTCGGAATGGTGGTCGGATGAATCTGAATCTCCTTCATGTCTACCAGCTTGGCGCCGATCTTCTCTGCCATCGTTGTACCATCGCCGGTTGCGCCTGGATGGTTAGTCGTAGAGAACCCTTCCAGCTTCGGCTGGTACCCCTTGATCATGTCCATGTTGGCGCCAAAACCGCCGGCCGCCAGGATAACAGAATTGGCACTAATCGTGTACTGCTTGCCATCCTTATCCGTCACCTTCACCCCGGTAACCATGCCGTCCTTGTTCTTGACGATCTCATCGGCAGTCGTCCGCAGGCGCACATCAATCTTGTATTCCTCCAGCTTCTTCTTCAGCGCGACTACGATGAAATTCCCTGCCGCTTCCCCGCCTGCCGGACGGTGAATCCGGTTCACGCTTGCCCCGCCTGCGCGTCCCACTTCAGACAGCTCGGCTCCATTCTCCTTCAGCCACTCCACGGAAGCCGCCGCACCGTTCGTAAGCGTTCTGACCAGTTCCGGGTTGTTAAGGTTCTTGCCGCCCTTCATGGTATCCTCGAAATGCAGCTCCGGACTGTCTTTGATGCCATCCGCTGCCTGATAAGGTGTTCCTGCCGCATTCAATCCGCCTTCCGCACGGACGGTATTGCCTCCAAGCATAGGCATTTTTTCGATCAGTATCACCTTAGCTCCCTGATTATGCGCTTCAATGGCAGCAGTCATTCCCGCGCCGCCGCCGCCGATAATTACAATGTCCGTAGACTCCCCTTTGGTGCTGTTACATGCAGGCAATACCACCAGACTTGCCAGCAGCAACCCTTTGCCCAGCAGACTTCCCCATCTCTTTCTGTTCATTCTGTTCTCCTCCAATTGTCATTGTGCATATTTTCACAATCATCATAACCTGAAGGAGCCCTCACTAGAATATTTAGTAATTAAAGAAATGATAAAGTAAATAAAGGTAGTGAATTTGCTTGAATGTGGTTATAGATTTATAATTGGAGCTTATACAACCGTATCACTAGGAGGAACAGAAACTATGGAAAAAAGCGAAAAATATTGGCTGGCCGGTGCTGTTCTGGCAGCAGCCGGTGTCTCCCTGATGAGCTACACCGCAAGCCGCTATACTTCATTCAAAAGAGTAGTTGCCCGAACCATCCGTCTGGAAGATATCGCTGCACTGGAAATTACCCGCCTGTCTTCTGTTCCCGGTGAACAGAAGGATGTTGTGCTCACCGAGCCGGAAGCGATTAAGCGGATCTACGATGATTTCTCTGGTGTCCGCCTGATGAAATCCGCCCGCAATGTCAACACTGACAACAAGTACAGCTATTACATGACCATCGTGCAGGCCGACCGGAAGCAGCGGTTCGACATTATTTTGAAGGGCAAGCATCACATGATTATCTACGACAATGACATGAACAACCCGCACCTGGTAGCCTACAAAATCATTAACGAGTTCAGTCCGCTGGCTCTGCAGCAGGCCTTCGATTGATTCTGCGCACGTTTATGTATGGCATAGCTTAATAACCTTCACAGCTAATGTGAAGGCTATATGGAGTCATGGAACGCCTGAGGCAGCCTCGGGACACCGTGACTCCGTTTTATTTTATAGAGAAAGCCTATAGATATTTACGGATAAGTTCATGCCCTTCAGGTCTCACCTTATACATATACACCGGCCTGCCTACTGCCCCGTAGCTAAGCTCCATCTCCAGAATGCCTGCCTCCGTCAGAAAAGCCAGATATTTGCGGACCGAGATCCGCGAGATGGGCGCATGGCTGCTGATATCCTCTGTGGAGAACACCCGGCTCTCCAGCCGGTTAATCGTGCTCCAGATGCTCTCCAGTGTGCCTTCGGCAAGTCCCTTGGGCAGCGGCAAGGCAGCGGACTGCTCCTCTTCCGTCCCGAGCGAATGCCGCAGCAGCTTATCCAGCTGCTCCTGGCTGAGATGCTCCTTGTGCATCAGCTTATAATCTTCACGATACGCCGACAAGGCCGCCTGAAACCGTGCAAACTCGAACGGCTTGATCAAATAATCCACGGCCCCGTTCTGCAGTGCCTTGCGGATGCTGGCATTGTCGCTGGCGGCGGAGATCACAATGATATCCACCTTGCTCCCCTGCTCCCGCAGAGCAGAGAGCAGCTGCAGCCCGCTGACACGCGGCATATAAATATCCAGCAGCACCAGATCTACCTGCTCCTTCTCCAGCATAGTCATCGCCTCATCCCCTGTCGCCGCCCAGCCCGCATACTCAAAGCCCGCAACCTGCTCCAGATAATGCCGGTTAAACTTCGCCACCATCGGGTCATCCTCTACGATCAACACTCTAATGTTCATGGGTTCTCCTTGTCTTTTGTGCAATTACAGCTATATAGATTGAACTAATGAATTTTATGTTTTGGGATTATCAGTGACTCCAGAGAAGTTTTGGACTTCCGGCCGCTGCCCTTCTGCAGATTTCATGATTTTATACCGATATAACGGTTGAAATCCGCAAACAAAGGCGGTCGCTACCGCTCCTCCAGTTCCAAAATTCCCCTCCGCCACTTTCCCTTAACTTAAATTCCCAAGTTCAATTGATAGGGATTGAAGGTAAATCATTTTCACATAAGTATCCCTAAAGTTCTTTGAATAGAATTTTCCACAGGATACGGGGTCTCCTTCGGCAACACCCCCGTGCTGAACTTCCCGGATTGTATCGCCTCTCTGGTATCGATTACAAACTCAGTAATATCAGTGATTTCTACTATGCATTCGTAGATGAATTTATGCACCATATCGCCCCTGAGACCTAACTGAATGGCTCTTCGCGGCAATTTGTTCCCATGGATATCTCTATCCGGGTCCCATTGGCATCTCACTTGGGAAGCTTGTAACTTCGTCTGCCACTCCTCTTGGGAAGCATACAAGTCAGGATCATATGAGGACAGCACCACCTGAGACAAAATATGATTGAAGCCCTCTCTGGTAATATCAATCGCCAATATCCGCTCCTGATCCGTTTTGGTCGCCCACCCTGACCGGTACATCATCCATAAGAAAGAAGGCTTGATCCAGGTCATTCTATCTATCTTGAAAGAAGGCCCGAATTGCCCAAACTCTGATACCTCATCTGCAATTTTATGATTATATGCTTGGTAGACTCTGACCGTTTGATCATTGTAATGGGCCATGATTATTCTCTCTTCTGCATCTGTCGTCCGCTCCAGTTGTTTTCGCACAGTTGTCATTTAGATGGTTGCCTCCGAACTTTTTTCTAATGCTGCTCCTATCAGTATATTCTGAGTCTGCTATTCAGTCTAACTTTAGATCAACTTTCCTCCCAAATAGAAAAAACGGCTTGGGATAGAGGAGATTCTCCTACCCTAAAGCCGCTATTAGTTCTTTTTCAAAATCCCAAAGATTCACCAACGAGGATAACCTTAATTCTCCCCGCTGTTTTACACATTCTTGTTTCGACGATGTAAGAACAGATACAATCATCCGATTTACAATCTGCGCAAGCACCATTGACCAGGCAGGGCGTTTTTTGCGGTGAATGTAAGAATGGGCTGGACGAACTTGAACAACGGCTTGCGTTAATGGGGGCGGCATAGGTTCTGGCTCTGATTACTGCGTCTTCAGCGGTCTTGCACACCTTATTCATCCCCACGACAGCAACCACACTTCTCGGTCCAAAAGTAATCGCTGCCGCCCGGTTGCCCACACTGTCGATATTAACCAATATCCCATCCTCACTAACCGCGTTGAAGCTGGTTAAATAGGTATCGCACAAAAGAGATTGGCGCATGAGGTCATAACGTTCCTCCATCGTCTGTGCTGTATCACGGTCAGTGACTCTATAACTGCCTTGACGTACCCGATCAAGAAGCCCGATTTCCTCAAGCGTGACGGACCCGCCCCATGATACCGAAGACTGTTCCGGAATTAAGGATAGCGCCTTTTCTGCAGCTTCAATGGCGTTATCACAGTAATAGGCTTCAAATTTTCTGCTTTGCAGATTTTTAATAACCTTAGTGGCTAACAGCCGGTTTCTCGCTTTGATTGAATCTTCTTTCGCTTGCATTGTTCTTCCTCCGTTCTATCCTTAGACAAGGTGGCTAAACTTCGTGTGTATGTATAATTAATATAGTATAGTAAAAAGAAAAAGGATGTTGCACATGCAACGCGAAGCCGCTCAGAATAACTTAGCTTCCCTCTGTCAATCACGTTTATTTTCAGGGATTTCTCCAGATGATATTCCCCAAATGCTTGAATGTCTGTCAGCCACGCAGAAAGAATATGCAAAAGATGAGATGGTGGTCCGTGAGGGGGATTTCGTCGATGATGTCGGCATCATATTGCAGGGTACCGCTCAAAGTACGAAATTGAACGTCAAAGGAAAACAAATTATTGTATCCCTCCATTATCCTGGTGGATATACCGCTGTACTAACAGCTGCCAGCCGTGGAAGAAGATGCCCAATGTCAATACAGGCAATAGAACCACTTGAGGTTCTGTTTATTCCGGTCCAAAACATATTGAGCCCTTGCACAAAGTTAGGTATAGCACACGAACAATTACTTGGTAATCTTTTCGATAGTATCGCCGAACGGGCGTTAGAACTGCATGACCGGAATGATTGTCTGATTATGCCGACTATTCGCGATAAGGTCCTGACTTATTTAACAAGAGTTGTGCGCGAAACGGGAACGGAGACTTTTACAATTCCCTTTGACCGGAAAGCGATGGCCGAGTATCTGGACGTAGACCGCAGCGCCCTATCCAGAGAGCTGGCATGGATGAAGCGGGACGGCTTGATTGAATTTTATAGGAATGAATTTAGGCTATTGCAAGAAGCAGTGGAAAGGGATTTTGACTAATGGTAGGAGGGCTGGTGTGGTCTTGGCTTATGTGACGGTATTAGTTAAATTTTATCCATCATACATTTACTTTTAAAGTATTCTATGGCACTCTCCGCATTAATTAAATTAGGCATTTCAAAAGTTCCTATGTTTATTTCTTTAATAAGTCTTAATAAATCTATATCTTTCTTCTTTGAAGAAATCTTTAAATTTTCAACTACACATCTCCAAAAATCTGTAGAAACAAAATTACATTCTTCAAAAACAACATCTTTAACAATACAACTTGAGAAAGCACTATTTATTAGGCAATCTTTAAATGATGAATTCTCAAATTGAGCTTCATAAGTTTCTAAAGAAATAAAATTGCAATTAGAAAATTTCGAACTTGTAATGATGGCATAATCAAGAGCAGTTTTTCCTAAATTACAGTTTTCAAATAAAGTATCTATGAAAATACAGTCATATAATTCTGCGCCCCCAAAATTAGTATTGTTGAACACTTTACCTTTAAAAAGAGAACTTGTAATATATGTTTCTACAAAATCTAAGTCCGATAAATCATTATCAGTAAAGTCAACTTCATCAAGTATTAATCTTTGTCCCTTTTCAATTTGATCAGTAATTGTGTTGAGATATAAATTGTGATCTTGAATAAGAATATTCAACTCTGTCTGATTAATTTTCTTCAAGGTATCACTCCATTCACAATTTCAATGCGTTCTTCAATTCCCTATACTCATCTATAGTTAATCCATTCACGGTCACATGAGTGATATAATTCTCATAATTAAAACCAATGTTCGTTCTTCCAAATCTGACTAAGGTATGGCATTTATCTGCTTCACCAATGATCGTTGTGATCGCTTCTTTTTCCAAACATACTTGAAAATCATTGATGCAATCATATATTCCACTATCAGGAATGATTCCTAAATCAAAAAAAGGAGTAGCTTCAACTAATTTATTACTTTTAATGACCACATCATTTAATACTGCATTTTTGACTGCGGTTAATGTTAGATTTCTAAGTACCCCTGTTTTTGAGCCTATTCCAAATTCTATTAACGATTTTTCTATATCTCCTGTTCTCCAATACACAGTATCCTCGTTTGCTAGTGAATTCTTATTTCCTATTTCAATACTAAAAGGAACATAATAGTCAAACTCAATACGGCTCTCATTTACTTCCTTTAGATCGCATAGTTTCAACAAATCCATATTTTTCTCCAATCCAGGTCCATCCTAGAGAAGCAGCAATGGAACAATAGCGGTTTTTCCTGAAGGCTTTATTCCTTAGGAGTGTTTATCTCCAACCTTAATTGCTCCGTATTCCAAGGGGTCAAACCCTAATGGCCAAACGGTGTTATCATCGAATAAGGCACCTTCTAAAAGGCAATCTTGTATCCTTTCACACATCATATTAGCTCCCATTAATTTTGCATCTTTAAAATCAGTCTTCCATACATCAGCTCCAACTAAATTAGCGTTATTTAAGTTAGCATTTCTTAAGATAGCTCCTGTTAGCTTGGCATTTGTAAGGTTTGAAGACTCCAATATAGATCTTTCAAGCATCGTCACCATTAACAAAGCACTTGTTAAATTCGCTCTACTTAAATTTGCCTCTCTTAACTCTGCACCACGTAAATTGGTTCCGATTAAACTTGCTCCACATAAATTCTCTTTATTTAGTATAGCTCTATGCAAGTCAAGGTTATCTAAGTTTGAGTGTTCAAGGGAATCAACATTAAGTTTTATTGGTTCATTTGCTATGCTATAAATAATAATTCCATTCACTCTCCTTATGTATTACTTGTTGCCCACTGATAAAAAATGTTTAGTATTTCCTCAAGATTCCCCGGACCGCCGGCACCAGTGAAACATCCATCTTGTTTTTTACAATAAATCCAGTCATCATCCGTTCGCTCTACTCGTACTACATCCATCTGCTTATACTCCACCTCTAATCCGTCCAAAGCAATTACAACATGCCACCCGGGATTGTCAATAGAGTTAATTCTAATGCCACCGCCATGCTCCCATTCTCCATCGCATTGTGTGGTGTACCATTCTTGTAACCATCTTAAAATCTCCATTGATTACACTCCTATATGGTTTTCCTAGAGTTTCCTGAGGGTATGGTTTTCCTTACTCCTCCTGGTGTTCTCTAATCATCAACGTGAGAGGTTATCCTAATATTTCTTTGACTGTGAATACAGCAGATTCACGAACATATGGGTTCCGATGGTTGAGATATCTTTTTATTATTGGAAGATAATGCATCTTGAGTAAAACTTAGTATATCGATACATCTGCTTAAACATTCTTCAGGAGTATTGTCCAAGTTTTCAAGAAACTTATAGAAATTAATGTTAGTTATTTTTTGAAATACAGCTGCCTTTGAAATTGCATCTAAAACCTCAATTTTCACTTCTCTACCAGTTTCAGTGATTGAAAATTCTAGTAAGACACACAGCATCTCGTCAAAATACTCTATATTCTTATTAAATGAATCAAACTGATCTTTTGTCTAATTTCTCGGTTTTTGATCCGCTTATCAAATTTTCCCGCAGAATATTAGCTTCCAAGAATTTGCACCTTCAGTGGGTTCATGACTCTACCACCGTTACTAGAACAACTTTGTAAAATGTTTAAGGTTAGCATCTGGAAAGGTTGTTGATTAACTAAAAATCGGATGGATCTGCAATTGTAAATTCATCTTTATGCCATAATTCTTTTTGACTAAGTGTCTCAAGGAAATTTATTAAAGTATTTTTCAGTGTATCCTCGATGGTAAAACCCCGTCCTACGCCAGGGTAGGGGCAACCATCAGTATCATTTATCAAAAGATTTGTATACCCTGTTAGTTCTCCCTTTACCCCTTCAAAGATTTTCACTTTAAATTTTGAATATGGCGTTTTCTCTAATTCCTGAATTTCAAATTCAGCGACACATTTTCGTATCGATGCAATACCGGGTATTTTAATACTTCTCCAATCTTCCATAGCTTTCACCTCATCAGCAAATGGTACTTTTGAGCCTATCTGGTGCTGAATCTATAATGCTCCTTTTATACTATTATCCATACATCTTAGATTGCTAAGGCAAAGGGAAAACTTAAATAGCATGGGCCAATCAAGGTTTTAAAGGCTCATTATTTCTCGTTTTGTTCAGATAACTCTTTCTTAATGTTTTCTAACCTTGTTCGTGAAAGCCTGGTATAGTTAAGTACCTTATCAATATCTATTCCATCGGAAAGCATTTTGCTTGCTACTGCAACCTCACCACTGAGTTCACCGATTGGATAGGATGCTCTTCTTCCCTCGTCCCTCCCTTGCTCCCTTTCTTTTGTAACAGAATACTCTAAACTTCCATTTAAATCCAAATACCATTCCATCTCTTCTGGGCAGTTTGGAGCATATCCAATACTTCCTTCCCACTCCTGATCATCTTGAAATCCAATTACGATGTCTCCCGCATGTAAATCGAAATAAGAGATTACAAATGGAGATATAGTAGGTCTACTCGGCCCAAAATAATTAAAATTTGTATCAATAGCAATTTTTACTACCGTAGTCATTATACTCAGCACCTCCCCCGACTTGAACGTCTTAACTCCTCTGCTACTGTCTGTACTTGTTATGCCATTCCTTTCGTCCTTCTTTAATATTAGATATGCAAAAAGCTCATTCCTACTCATCATTCAAGTGGGAAAGGGCTTTTGAAAGTTTATCTAATGTTAAAGGGCTAAATACTATCTTGTAACCATCCTCTAGCTTTTTCACCTACTAAAATATTTGGTTGTTCTGGCGTCCCAATATTGATGTTTTTTATAAAAGTGTCCTCTAGCCCCCGAACTCCAGTTAATTTAGTTCCTTTTAGCAATACTTTTTCAAACGTAGCTAATTACTGGTATGCTAGCTAGTAGTGAGTAAGTCATTTACACGTTGTAGAATCTGGGGGTTATCCAATATCATATTTTCACTTTCTTGATTTGAATAACTTCTTAGAGTGTCAATGCATACCTCGAATAAATCTTCATCATTAGTATTGAGCAAAAGGGATTAGAATGTTAAGTTCATGAACACTACACTTGTTATCCAAGCAATATGCTATTTTTCTCTGCCATTCTATTGGCCTGCTAAGGATCTGATTAGACAATTCAATCCAATCAATTGGGCTAAACTCTGAAAGTATCTCACCAGCTATGACACAGCCATCATCGTACCAAGAATCCACTGTTGTTTCGGCAGATAAAAGGATATCTAGTTCTTTAAACATATTTGAAACCTCCGCTTAAAATCTCATGCTGCACATGGTATACCCACTGCCATCATGAACATGGAATCTTTGACTTGCATTTCTTCACTCCTTCCTCAAGATTTCCACTTGGCTTTCCTTCAATAGCAACGATGTTGGCAACCTTGATGAAGAACGCTGTCTTGACCTCAATTGAGAACATTCTCTCACCTCGCCATTTATCTAAAGTAAAGCTTCTTATGTATGTTCAACAGAAATAGAAGGTTCTTCTAAGATTTTGAATGATATTTTTTTGGCTGCTATAAAAATAGGCGGGTTCTCAAAACCCTCTACACTGACTTTGAAAATGTAATTCCCTATTTCCACCCTGTATTTTTGATTCATTACAATGATTTCATCAGTATTGGCTAGTTCAATAAAAACTTTGGCTGTATCTGCATGCCATAAAAATAAAGTTGAAACAAAATACGGTTCTTCAAACTTAATATCTATCACATATTCATTACTACTTAGGTCGATGCTGCCTGACAAAACAATTTGTCCTGCATCCATGCGACAAAATTCAAAATCCATCCATAAGCATCGGCTTAAATACGTATTGATTTTCTTGATTTCTAAGTTAACTTCATCTACACTCATTGCAAACATTTGAATCCTCTCCTGTTTGGTCACTGTAATATGCCATCCTCCACGACCGGAACAAACGGTGATAACCACGCATCCTCTTGCCGCCTTAAAGTTCCGCGGGCTAGTACGAATACTTTGAACTCGTTATCGTAGCCTTCGATATCCTCATCATCTCTTGTATAGAGTAAGCCATAAGAACCCGGTGCTTGGTCTGCGATGAATTGATATAGCTCAAGGATCTCCCCGGCCTCGAAACTTTTGTGATTCAAAAATCCTCCTACAGCAAGATGATACGTCCCATTTGCAGCATAGACTTTTAAGAGTCCAGCACTCCAACCCAACTCTAAGATAAAGTTTTGTATATTTTTGAACACCAACTCTAAATTTCCAGCGTCTTCTTCTCCAAACGTCTCCCGGATCGTAGCCCAGCCATGAAACTCGTACATCTCCCCACCCGATTCCTAGATATTTGATGAAAACAATCAGACCCTCCCCCTCTGCCCCAGCACCCTCCGCACCACCACCCAACTCCCCAGCGGCGCAGCGCCCAGCAGCAGCATTAGCAGCGTGATCGTCTGCGGAGACTGGTCCAGTGACAGCACGGCGATGAAGATCAGTAACCCGAGCAGGCGGCCGCTCATCAGGCTAAGCTCCCTGAGCACTACCAGCTCCACGCGTTTGCCGGCGCTCTCCTCGGACACTCCCATAAGGTCGAAGCTGGTGGACAGCATCGGCAGCATGTAGAGCGGCAGGCAGAGCGAGGTCCCGATTCCCATGATTAGGAGGGTGGTAAAGTTCACCTTCCACAGCAGCGGAAGAAGGAAAGCGATGAGCAGCAGACTGCCTGCCAGCATACCGCCGAGCCGGGCACGGGGCTTGAACCATCTGCCTGCAGCATAATAACTGATCAGGGAGACGGCGGAGGTCAGCAGGGCGAACTGTCCCAGTTTGCTCTCCTCCTGTGCTGCAATGTAGACGAGCAGACCGATCAGGAAGGAGAATACGCCTTCCCGGATGCCCTGGAACACTAGCGCAGCCGCAACTGGCCGCCAAGGGCTGCGCCTGCGGGCAAGCTCGCGCCAGGGCTCCAGCCAGAGATAGGCTTCGCCGCGCGGCCGTTTGCGCAGCCAGAAGCTTAGCACAGCAGCCACCCCATAGATACATAAAGACAATATGAATACCATACGGTAGCCTTGTCCGCCTTGCCAGCGGGAGATCATCCAGCCGGACACCCAGGGTCCGGCTATTCCCGTCAGAGAACCTAGCAGGCCCATCCATCCGTTATAGAAATCGCGGTTCGCAGCGTCCGTAATCTCGAAGAAAACAATATTGAACGCCAGCCAATACAGCCCGATCGATAGCCCGAGGACCCCGCCCAGCGGCCAAATGTAATGCACTGCCTCTTCGCGAAGCCACAGCACCAGCAAATAAAAAAAGCCCGATACGGCAATTCCCAGCCGCAGGGCATTCATTTTGTTATGCTCTTTCACCCACTTACCGCCCAGCCAGAAGCTGAGACCCACGGCAAGCTGCTGGGCCACGGTGAACCACCCGATCATGGCGAAGTTCTGCCGGCTTTTCCACAGATATACGTTGAGGAACGTTCCTGCAAGCACTGTAGCCAGAAGGTATAGCCCGCCTACAGCCAGCAGCAGCGCCGCCTGTCCCCGTTCTGAATCTCTCATGCTTAGCCCTCCCTGCTCGTCCTAAGACACTTCATCTATCACTAACATGTCCAGACGGCAGGGAAAGCATGAATCCGATCTTTATTCGGCTGCGGTGCTGAGATTGCGGACAAGCTGGATGCGGTCTTCCTGCGCCAGACTGTGCTGGACATGGAAGCAGGAAGGACAGACGTACAAATTCAGCGCGAAAGGAGGCTTCAGCACGGCTGCACCGCCCAGTACTTCCGGCGTTGCCGGGGTGAACCCATCCACCTGCTGCGTACCGGAGTGAAGCATCAGCTCATGGCATTGCGGACATTCCGGCGCTTCCAGTTGGGCAGCCAGCATGCCTGAGACCTTGTCCTCATAACGCTTCAGATCATAATCATCGCCGAACTGGCTCAGCGTACCCCATACAGGCACCACGCTATCCTTGTCGTCGTCATCCCACAAATTATCGTCGCTGATCTCTTCCTCCCCGGAAGCTTCCTGCATATCCGGCTCTTCATCCTCTATATCCTCTGCACCTATCGTCACTGTGCGGTAGCCGCTAAGCTCGTTATTGCAATGAGGACAGGTATCCTCGGGTCCAAACTCCTCATCCCATACAATCTCGGTATGGCACCATGGGCAAACTGTTGTCTCCATCTGTATAATCTCCTTCGCTTACTCACATTCGATTCAATTCACCGTTAAATATATAATGCCGGCCGCTATAAAAGCCAGGGCTGAAAAAAACAGAATCCGAACCAGCAGCTTCATCTCCCTGCCCCCTAATTCAGAATATGGCCGCGCCGATAACATAGGACAAGGATATGGAGAGCAGCATAGCTGTCAGTCCTACGGCCCGGTTATCCGCAGCAATCTCTTCATCAATTGAAAAGACCGGAGTAAAAAACTCGAACAGGAAGTAAGCCAGCAGCAGCAGCAAAAAGCCTACAACCGACCATTTCATCGTCTCATAGATTGATGCCCCTGCTTCAATGCTGAAACGTAAGATGTTGCAGATTCCGAAGATTTTGCCTCCGGTTGCCATAGCTACGGCCACATTCCCCTTGCGGATTTCTTCCCAGCAGTTGTATTTCGTCACCATTTCGAAGAAGGACAGAAAGACGACCAGCCCCAATATGGCGACAGTGAAGTAGCCTAGCAGCGCCCCCAGCGGATGTTCCAGCAAAAGATCAATATTATCCTGCACTCTTTTCCCTCTTTCTGCCGGACTAAGGGCGTTACTCCAGTTCAGCTACCGTCACACCCGCGCCGCCTTCATTGTAGTTCCCGAGCCGATAGCTTTTGACATGCTTGTGCTTGCGGAGATATTCCTGAATTCCTGTCCGCAGGACTCCCGTCCCCTTGCCGTGGATAATGGAGATCTGCCCCAGATTACCGAGAAAAGCTTCATCGATGAAGCGGTCGGTCTCCATAATGGCTTCCTCCAGGTTCGCACCACGCAAATCAAGCTCACTACGGATATTCTCATCGCGTGTACGCTTAACCGTTGTGGCCCTGCGCAGAGCCGGAGGAGGAGCATCCGGTGCGGAGGCCAGGAATTCCAGATCACTCAGATTGACCTTCATCTTCATGATGCCGAACTGTACAACAGCTTCCTTGGTACCGCTCAACTCAACCACAAGGCCCTTCTGATTCACATTCGCTACCTTAACTTCATCCCCTGGCTGAATCTTGCGCGGCGCCTTGACCGAGCTGCGCGGCACAGCCTTCTTGCGCGGTGCAGGCTCTGCTTCATCCAGCCGGCGGCGCGCTTCGATCAACTTATGCTCCTTAACGGATGCGCCTTCCTCCAGTGCCAGGCGGCGGAGGTCGCTGATAATTTCCTCGGCTTCCTTGCGCGCCTTGGCCAGAAGTTCGCTGGCATCCTTCTCTGCCTTCTCGAGGCGTTTGTCGCGTGAGCCTTCCAGCTTCTCCAGCTCCTGCTGCTGCCGCTTACGGAACTCCTCCGCTTCACGGCGAATCTCTTCCGCCCGTATGCGTTCGTTCTCTGCGGTGAGGCGGTTCTCCTCAAGGGAGGCAATCATATGCTCAACGCGCATATCCTCTTCTTTCACTTCACCGCGCGCATGCTCAAGGATCGCACTTGGCATCCCGAGGCGTTCAGCAATGGCGAACGCATTGCTTCGTCCAGGCACACCGACCAGCAGCCGGTAAGTAGGACTCAGGCTCTGCACATCGAATTCCATGCTGGCATTAATAACGCCTGCCCGTTCATAAGCGTATGCCTTCAGTTCACTGTAATGTGTAGTGGCAACCATCCGGGATTCCGTCCGGTGAATATTCTCCAGAATTGCTATCGCCAGTGCGGAGCCTTCGGCCGGATCTGTTCCTGCACCGACCTCATCGAGCAGAATCAGACTCTTTGGTGTCATCCGCTTCAGAATGGATATAATATTCGTCATATGGCTGGAGAAGGTACTAAGGCTCTGCTCAATACTCTGTTCATCGCCGATGTCGGCGTAGATCGCATCGAAGACACACAGCTGGCTGCCTTCCTCGGCCGGAATGAAGAGGCCAGACATCGCCATCAGGCTGAGCAGGCCGATCGTCTTCAGGGTCACGGTCTTCCCGCCCGTATTCGGTCCGGTCACGATGATGGAGCGGTAATCATTGCCCAGCTCCACATCCAGCGGCACAACCTGCTCCGCCGGAATGAGCGGATGGCGGCCCTTGCGAAGCCGCAGGTATCCGCGGTCATTCATCCGCGGCTGGGTAGCCTTCAGGTCGCGTGCAAGACGCGCCTTGGCGAAGATGAAGTCCAGCTCGCCGAGAATGTCGATATCATAAGCCATCTCCTCGGCAATATCGCCTACTAGCGCAGTAAGCCGGTGCAGGATGATCTCGATCTCACGCTCTTCGCGCAGCCGCGTCTCCCGCAGCTTGTTGTTCATCGCCACAATGGATTCCGGCTCGATGAACAGCGTTGCCCCTGAGCCCGACTGGTCGTGCACAATACCGCCGAAGTGGGCGCGGTACTCTGCCTTGACCGGAATGACGAACCGGTCACCACGGATCGTCACAAGCTGATCCTGCAGCATCTTCGAGACCGAAGACGAGCGGATCATCGAATCCAGCTTCTCACGGATGCGTGTCTCACCCCCGCGCAGCTCGCGGCGGAGGGTGGCAAGCTCCGTGCTCGCCGAATCCATTACATCGGCGTTCTCATCAATACACATGCGGATGGCATCCTCAACAGGCTTCTGCTCCGACAGCAGATCACTCTGTGCGAAGAGGGAAGGAATGCTCTCATCGTCATGCATGGCATGGATGAACCGCTTCACCCGGCGGGCCCCGCCAATCGTGTTACCTACCGCAAGCAGCTCTGCCGTGCCAAGCATTCCGCCAATTGATGCACGCTTCAACGCAGGACGGATATCGGTCACGCCGCCGAATGAAGGAATTCCCTTCAACCTGTCAACATTTACCGCCTCATCCGTTGCCTGCAGGAGCTTCTTCACCCCTTCGAAATCACCGGAAGGCTTCAGGAGCTCGGCGGTCAGCCGTCCCATCGGCGTCTGCGTATACTGCATCAATTTATTTAAAATCTTGCGATATTCAAGCGTATGCAAAATTTTGTCGTCCAATTACTGTCACAGCTCCCTTCATAGATGGAACCATTATACCTAATTTAGCCCATTTTCGCTATTTGGGTATGATTTCTGGGCATAGAAATCTGCCTTCGGGCCACAATAACAACGCACATTTCCTTAAGCCAACGCCAAAGGAGGTTAGTTCATTGAGATTCTTAGCTCATGTAGTACGGTTCGTGGTCGCAGCAATCGTGCTGATGGTGGTCGGCTGGATTGTTCCGCAGTTTACGGTCGGGGGATTCTGGAGTGCATTCATGCTTGCTCTGGTGATCGCTCTGCTCGGCTGGGTCGTTGAAGGCATTTTCGGCAAAAAAACAACGCCCTTCGGACGCGGTATCGTCGGCTTCCTGGTCAGCGCCCTAGTCATCTGGATTGCCCAGTTTGTCGTCAGCGGTGTCAGTGTCTCGGTGCTTGGTGCCCTGCTTGCCGCACTGGTCATCGGGATCATCGATCTGTTCCTGCCGGTATCCACTCCGTTTGAAGCAGGCAAATAACGGCGCAAGACAACGTGCAGACAATGAAACCCCCAGCTCCCGGTCTATACCGGAATTTGGGGGTTTTCTGTAAGTTTATGCCCTTTAACGGAAGTGACCGCAGAGGTCACTACAGCATTTTTCCCGCCGCGCTTGGCCGTATACAGCGAATCGTCCGTCTTGCGGAACAGCAGCTCCTTGCCGTCTCCAAGCTGGTAGTGACACAGTCCGATACTGACAGTAATGGGCTTATTCCCGGCATACGGATGGCACATGGCAGCAATACTGATACGCATTTGCTCGACAGCAGCGTAGGCTTCCTGAAAGCTTTTATCCGTAAAAATCACTGCGAATTCTTCCCCGCCATACCTTGCCGCAAAGTCATTCAACCCGATCAGGCTGCCCATCTTGGCCGCCACCTCCTTGAGCACCAGATCGCCCACCCAGTGTCCGTATCTGTCATTAACCTGCTTGAAATTATCGATGTCAATTAACGCAAGCTGCAGCCTCAGTCCGTTGCTCTCACACTGCTCCAGCAGCGAATCCAGGTATTCATGGAATGTCTTGTGGTTATACAGGCCGGTTAACGCATCTATCTTCAGCAGCTTGTCCGAGATCGCCCGCTCCACCATCAGCTCCTGCTCCGACTTGGTGAGCTGCTCCAGATATTCGCGCGTCTCGCGGCCACGGAGAATCACGCCCTGCGCCATTAAGGCAAAGACGACATACACACACTCCACCAGCACAAACTCCAGCAGCGGCTTGCCGAGCAGCGGCCGTTCAAGCCCGAAATAGATCCCCCCGTAGAATACAGTGCTGAACGCTCCAAGCGAATACAGCAGCCGCTGGTCGAAATAGATGAGGGCCAGCATAATCGGCATCATCAACGTCATCTGCGCACCGTCTACATAAGGCTCAAGCACAAAATACATCAGATAGGAAACCATGAAGCTGCAGACCACAACCACCTGCTTATGATAACGGAGCGAGCGGCGCAGCCAGACCTCGGCAGAGGCCATAGCGAGGATAATCATCAGGTTGCAGACTATGAACATATGCCCTTTGCCGGGACTGAATATCGTCTGCATCTTATCAGAACGGGAGTACAGCATATACAGGAACTGGCTAAGCAGCAGACAGAGTACGATGATCCAGTATCCGTACAGTATTCTCCGGTGCCATCTCTCAGCACTTTGCAATGCGTAATCTATAATGATCTGACTCCCCTGCTTCTAGCCGAATAATATGAAGCTTTAATTATATTAGGCTTAATTATAATTAATTTTAAACACTTTTGCATCATATTTTTGCAAAATTCGACAAAGTTTGCAATGGTGATGACAGCGGCGGCTAGACTCCTTTTCATAGATTGCTCAAGACAACTTGAGCGATTTAGGCTATGCTAAGGTCAATTGCCCAAGTAGATGAGGAGGATGCACATGATCAGGAAGTCGGCTATTCTGTGTTCTATTATATTTGCGCTTCTGCTAACGGCCTGCGGAGGCAACAGCAGCAATTCTGAGAGCGCTAACAATGTAGCAGCCGGGAGCAATCTGACGGCCGAGGAAGAACTCGTCATTACGGCCACCAATTATAGCTATGACCAGCCGGAATACCATTTGAAGAAGGGCGTCCCTGTCAAAATCACCTTCGAAAATGAGAGCGGAAATCACGGCATACTAATCCCTGAGATGAAGCTGCGGCTGGACGCCAAGAATTCCTCTGAGGTAGTCCTTCCTGAGAAGGCGGGAACCTACGAGATGACCTGTGCCATCATGTGCGGTTCCGGCCATAGCGGAATGACTGCTAAGATTATTGTGGAATAGCGGGATCCGCGAATTCAGGGTATTAGTGCACCTCATTAGCTCGTACGGCTCTCATCTGAAGAATTCAGGTGTATTAGTGCACCTCATTTACTCGTTTGGCCGTCATGCGAGGAATTCAGGTGCACTAATGCACCTCATTAGCTCATTTTGGCCCTCATCTGAGGAATTCAGGTGCACTAGTGCACCACATATACTCGTTTGGCCCTCATCCGAGGAATTCAGGGGCACTAGTGCACCTCATTGGCTCGTTTGGCCTGCACTGGGCTCTTTCACAGCGCACTGGTATATTATATTCGGTTTTTCGCATACATCCCGCCCACTCACCTCCGCACGACACATTATATTCGGTTATCCGCATACATTGGCCCACGTACCCTTGCCAGTAGTGATTGTGTTCGGTTTTTCGCAGTTGCATGGTATAGTTTCTTACTACAACAAACAAACCGGAAGGGAAACATCCCTGCCGGCTTATTTGCTCTGTATGCTTAAGCGGCTGCTACAGCCCCTTCCTACTTCACACCCTTGCTGCGGCCTGAAATATCCAGCCAGACGGCAATGACCAGGATCGAGCCTTTGACCACATACTGCCAGAACGACTCCAGTCCCATCAGCGACATGCCGTTATCGAGCGAGGTCATGACCAGTGCTCCGATCAGAGCACCGATGACCGTTCCGGCTCCGCCCATCAGCGAGGTTCCGCCGATGACACAGGCGGCAATGGCGTCCATCTCGGCCATATTGCCTGCGGTAATGGTCGCCGAGGCCAGGCGGGAGGTCAGCACGATCGCGGCGATGGAGCCGAGCAGGCCGCTGAGGATGAAGACCAGCATCGTCTTGCGCTTGATGTTGATGCCCGAGAGCCGCGCAGCCTCAATATTGCCGCCGATGGCGTAGATATGGCGGCCGAAGGTCGTCTTGGTGGACAGGAAGTAGAAAATAGTTGCCAGCACAATGACGAAGATGATCGGGAACGGAATGCCTTTGTAATTGTTCATCAAGGCCACGAAAACTACCACCAGCAGGGACAGTCCGGTTACCTTCGCGATATCCATGCCGAGGGGGGCGACGGTGAACCCGTATTTCTTGCGGGAGCGCCGCTTCGTGAACGCGCTATACAGCAGCAGGGCCACTGCGAGTACGCCAAGTATGATTCCGAAGCCGGAGGCAAAATAAGCATTGCCGAGCAGCGCCAGCACCGGATCCGATACCGGAATGGTCATCGATTCCGTCACGCCCATCAGCACCCCGCGGAACACCATCATTCCGCCGAGGGTGACGATGAAGGCGGGAATCATTTTGTAGGCCACCAGCCAGCCCTGAACCAGACCCAGCACTGCACCTGCGGCCACGGTACCGAGAATGACCACGATAGCGGGCAGCTCCAGCCAGTTGCTGAGAATCGCTGCCATCCCGCCGGTCAAGCCGACGATGGAGCCGACGGACAGATCGATATGGCCCGCCACGATAACCAGTACCATGCCAATGGCGAGTATAGAGGTCACCGACATCTGCGTGAACAGATTGGACAGGTTCCGCGAGGTCAGGAAGGTAGGATTCAGCACGCCGAACAGGACCCAGATCAGAATCAATGCGCCAATCATCGTATAGGCACGCATATCCATTTTGCCGAACAGGGTACGCATTCGCGATCCTCCGGCGGCCGGAACCGCTTCAGGTTCCTTAAGCTCTTTTTGCAGCTGCATCTCTATCTGCCTCCTGTGGCGGCCAGCATAATATTCTCCTGCGTTGCTTCGCGCCAATCATATTCCCGTACCAGTTGTCCTTCGCACATTACCAGAATCCGGTCGCTCATCCCCAGTACTTCGGGCAGCTCAGAGGAGATCATAATAATGGCTACTCCCTGTTCTACCAGCTTGTTCATCAGGTTATAGATTTCGTACTTCGCCCCGACATCGATGCCCCGGGTGGGTTCGTCCATAATCAGAATCTTGGGGTCACTCATCAGCCATTTGCCGACAACCACCTTCTGCTGGTTGCCCCCGGAGAGTGTGCCGACGAGTGTCTCCAGCGAAGCTGTCTTCGTCTTCAGATCCTTCACGTACTGCTCGGACCACTTGATCTCCTCATTCTCATTGATCACTCCGAACCTTGAGACCTTGCCGAGTGTGGCCAGCGTCGTATTGCGCTTGACATCCATCCCCATCACCAGCCCCTGGCGCTTGCGGTCTTCCGTGACCAGAGCAATCCCGGCCTTGATCGCTTCGGCAACTGAACGGATCTTGACCGCCTTGCCTTCGATCAGCACCGTGCCTTCGCTTCTTCCGCCATACGCGCCGAACAGGCTGCTGACCAGCTCTGTCCGCCCAGCCCCCATTAGCCCGGCAATGCCCAGAATCTCGCCTTGACGGAGCGTGAATCCAATATCCCGGAGCACCTTCTGTTGGCGCTTCTCCGGGTGCCAGACATTGTAGTCTGCGACCTCAAGCACCTTGTTTCCGGGTGAATGCTGGACTCGCGGATAGCGCTCCGTCAGCTCACGGCCGACCATCAGTGAGACCACCTGATCGTCGTTCGTCTCCTGGCGGTTCAGGGTTGCCACCGTCCGCCCGTCGCGCAGCACGGTAATCGAATCGGCCAGCGCGAACACCTCGGGCATTTTGTGGGAGATATAGACACAGGTCACTCCTTCGCTCCGCAGCTGGTTCAGAATGCCCATCAGGATGGACACCTCGCTCTCGGTCAGTGCTGCTGTCGGTTCATCCAGAATAAGAATCCGGGTATGCTTGGAGAGCGCCTTGGCGATCTCCACGAGCTGCTGCTGGCCGATGCCCAGATTGCCGATCTTCGTATCCGGCGACAGGTTCAGCCCCACCTTCTTCAGCCACAGCGAAGCCTGATGGTACAGTTCATTCCATTGGATCGCCCCGCGCTTCACCGGCTCTGCCCCCAGGAAAATATTCTCGCCGACCGTCATCTCCTTCACAAGCGCCAGCTCCTGATGAATGATCGCAATACCGGCCTGCTCCGCGTCCGTTATTTTGTGGAACGCCTTCTTTTCGCCACCGATGCGGATTTCACCTTCATATGTCCCCGCCGGATACAGTCCGCTCAGCACCTTCATCAGCGTGGATTTGCCCGCGCCGTTCTCCCCGCATAAGGCGTGAATCTCCCCTTGCTTCACCTTGAAGTTCACATGGTCCAGCGCCTTCACACCGGGGAAGCTCTTGCTGATCTCTACCATTTCAAGTACATCCATGCCTGCCGTTCCTCCTTCCGGCCCTCAAGCAGCAAGCAGATGCGGGTTCGCCACTGGCGCCGCATCTGCTTGCCGTACAGGCTGCCCTTATTGTTTCGGCCACTGGTCCTTGGGAACGTTCTTGTACACATCCTCCAGCTTGTGGAAGCCGTCTTTGATCAGCACATCCAGGTTATCTTTATTGACGGCAATCGGATCAAGCAGCACGGATGGAACATCAATTTTACCGTTGTTAACAGTCTTATCTGTCGAAATGCTCTCGCCCTTGGCAGCCGCCACCGCCATTTCCGCCGCCTTCGTGGCAATCGCATTGATCGGCTTGTAGACCGTCATTAGCTGTGTGCCTTCGGCTATACGCTGTACCGCGGCAAGGTCCGCATCCTGGCCGGATACCGGAATTTTGCCCGCCATGCCCTGCGCCGTCAGCGCCTGGATTGAGCCGCCTGCTGTCCCGTCATTCGCAGCTACCACGCCCTGTACATCGTTATTGTTCGCGGTCAGCGCATTCTCCATATTCTTCAGCGCTTCCTCGGGCTTCCAGTCCTTGGAGAACTGGTCGTAGACGATTTTGATATCGCCCTTGTCTGCCAGCGGCTTCAGAATATTCATCGCGCCTTCCTTGAACATGTGGGCATTGTTATCGGTATCCGCGCCGCCGATGTAGACGATATTGCCCTTAGGAGCCTTGTCGATAACCGCCTGAGCCTGGAATTCACCAACACGCACATTATCGAAGGAGATATAATAATCCACCTCGGAATTGTTAATCAGCCGGTCATAAGCAATGACCTTGATGCCTTCCTTATGTGCCTTATCCACGATGGGAGCCGTAGCCTCCGCATTATGGGCAATAACCACGAGCACATCCACACCCTGGGAGATCAGTTGCTCCGCCTGGCTTAGCTGGGTAGCATCATCCCCGTTCGCGGCAAGCACCTTCACTTCACCGCCAAGCTCCTGCACTTTTGCTGTGAAAATATCCCGGTCCTTCTGCCAGCGCTCCTCCTTCAAGGTATCCATGGACATGCCGATGACAATTTTGTCCCCGTCCTTGGCCGCTCCCGCAGATTCCTTCTTCTCGTTGTCACCGCTTGAGACCACACCGCAGCCCGCCATCGATGCAGCCAGCACCATCGCCGCCACCCCGAGGGAAACTATTCTTCCGTATTTTCTCACGATTGCTACGCCCCTTTTCGTCAGCCCTTTATTTGATTGCGCTTACAAAAAAAGTGTAGCATGGAAAAACCGACCCGGGAGCAGCGATTCCCTGCACTTATTTGTCATCCACCCGCATTCTTGGTCTTGCCTGCTGTAATGTAATTCTCCGCCCCGGCTTTCATAGGATAATCCGGGGCAACAGCACAAAAAAGTCCTTGCTCACTCAGCAAGGACCCGATTTCTCCTGCTGCTGGCGGAATTCGCTTGGCGTCATCCCCGCAGCCTTCTTGAAGACCCGGCTGAAATAATTCGGGTCCTTATAGCCTACTTCATAGCAGATTTCCTTCAGGTTCAGCTGTTCCTCAGCGATCAGGCGTTTCGCTTCATTGATCCGCAGCCGAGTGATGTAGTCAATGAAGGTCTCCCCCTCATGCTGACGGAACAATTTGCTGAAATAATGCGGGCTCAGGTTCACGTATTCGGCCGTCTGTTCCATGGAGATATCCTCTTTATACATCTGGCTGATATAGAGCAGCGCCCGCTGATGCACATGGGACCGGTGATGCTCCTGCTCCTCCTCCAGGCCATCGATCAGCCGCTCCAGCCAGGACTCCGCGCTTAACCGCAGAGTGCGCGGATCTTCCGCTGCGTTCAGCGAAGCCAGCAGCTCCGTACCGGCCGTGGAGTGAACGCCTCTGGCCAGGAACAGCAGCAGGCCGGTTACCTCCCCCCGCACGGCAGACAGCGGCTGCTCCCCTACCTGCTCGAAGGAGTCATACAGCAGGCTGAAGCGCTGGACGGCCTCCTGCTTGCTGCGCTGGAGCAGGGCGGTAAGCAGCTTCTTCTCTTCATCCAGAGAAACCGCCGTCTGCCCCGAGCTCTGGATTATATCATCGTAATGATGCACACCGAACGAATGCTGGTGATCCGCACATACCCGTACAGCTTCGCGGTAAGAACGGCTAAGTCCGTCCCAGCCCTCGCGGATCGAGCCGATGCCGATGCCAAGGGGCAGGCCGAAGCGCTCCCCGGCATAGGTGCGGAGCCGCTCTCCCCAGTCCAGCGAGCTGACACGCTGGGAATATCCGGTCCTCCCCGGCGGCAAGGGAATGAACAGCGCCAGCTGATGCCCGGCCAGCGGTCCGGCGAGGCAGCCCAGTCCTGTTTTGGCAAACTGCTTGATTGCTTCATAGATCTCCCGCTTGGACTGCCGGAACGTCTCCCAGCCGCTCTCCCCGTGCCGGGGGAAAGACAGGACCATCGCGTAGCCCTTGCTGAAGTGCAGCTCCAGCAGCCCGGCCAGCTGCTCTGGCTCCAGATCCTGAACATGCTCCAGCATCAGCATCAGGGTCAGCTCATTCTCGGCCAGCGGCAGCAGATGGGCCAGCTTCTCTTGCAGCTCCAGCTGCTCATTCCTGCGCCGCCGCTCCTCCTCGATGACCACCATCAGCTTCCTCACCACCTCCGCAACCTCTTCCCTCCGGGCCGGCTTCAGCAGATAGTCGCGCACCCCCAGCAGCAACCCCTCCTTGGCATATGCAAAGTAGTCATGCGCCGTAATCATCACAATCTGCGCCGCCGGAAGCTTCTCCCGAATCTGCCGCACCGCCTCCAGCCCCTGAATACCGGGCATCTTAATATCCATGAAAATCATATCCGGCCGGTGCTCCTCCGCCAGCTGAATCGCCTTCCGCCCGTTCCCGGCATGCAGGAATTCGAACGTGTCCGGGATCAGATGCCGGATCATCAGCTCCAGCCCCTCCCGCTCCAGTGCTTCATCATCTGCGATCAGCAGCTTGTACATCGTTATCTTTTCCCCCTTCACTTCAGGTGAGTGCCTCTAGGCCGAGGTCCGGAAGGGCAGCCGGAACAGCACCGCCGTCCCCTGCCCTTCACTGCTGTTGATCTCGATGAGCTGCTGGCCGTCGAAGAATAAATGCAGTCTTTTAAAAACATTATGTGTCCCAAGCCCGGTAGACTGGCCCTTCCCGCTGGAATGCGGCGCCTCCTGCTGAGTCGAGCCCATCAGCCGGGCTACCGTCTCGCGGTTCATGCCCGCCCCGTTATCACTGATCACAATCTCCACCTGCCCGCTGCGGTAACGGATCGATAGCGTAAGTATAGCCCCCTCCTCCATCTGCTCCAGACCATGAACGAAGGCATTCTCGAAGATCGGCTGCAGCGTCAGACACGGCACCATCCCGTCCATCGCCTCCTCATCAATCTCCATCTCAAAAGCAATCCGGTCCCGGAAGCGGGCCCGCTGGATGTTGATATACTCATTCACATGCTCGACCTCCTCGCGCAGCGGAACGGCCTGGTCCAGCTTTTGCAGATTATAGCGGAGCATACGCGAGACCGACACGGTCAGATCACTGGTTCTCGCCGCCCCTTCCAGATACGCAAGCTTGGCGATGGAATTCAGTGTGTTGAACAGGAAATGCGGATTGATCTGGCTCTGCAGCATTTTCAGCTCCAGCTCCTTGACCAGCCGGTCCTTCTCCGCACTCTGAATGTTCTCCTTCATCAGCTCCTGGATATTATCAATCATCCCGTTAAAAGCGCGGCACAGTATGCTGATCTCATCGTTATTGACGCTCTCCGGCGCCTTGGTATCCATCCGTCCCTTCGAGATCTGCTTGGCCGTTGCCACCAGGCGGCGGATCGGTCCGGTAATGCTGCTGGACAGCCAGACCGCCATACAGATACTAAGCAGCGCCGCAGTAATCACCAGCAGACTGCCCATCCGGTTCAGCTTCGCTGTCGTGGACATGATCTCCGCGTAGATCGGCTTATATTGGTCCAGCTCCAGATCAACCAGCTCCTGAGCCTCCTCGCGGATGAACCGCTGCGTCTGCTCCGCTCCGATATAGGCACCTGCCAGCGAATTCGCATCCTGTCCGTCAATCTCCGTAATCATCTGACCCGCCTGCTCCACAAAAGTATCAATAAGGTGGCTGTAGTTCATCAGCGGAAGGCCGCTGCCCCCGATGGTATTCATTCCGTCCAGCCTGCTGCGCAGCTCCAGCACCGCGCCCAGATGCCTTTCCACCTCCGGGAAGCTGTCCGTATCCACCTGCATAATGAAGCGGTTCAAGGAGCGCATATTCTCGCCGACCTCATAGGATACCTCCTTATACAGCATGATCCGGTTCATCATCAGATGGTAGCTCTCCTGCACATTCTTCCCGCTCTGGAACAGTACGAAGGAGACCGAGCTCATCAGCAGCACCAGCAGCGGAATGCAGATCAGCAGCTTCAATCGGATACTCATAGGCTCTCCCCCTCCTGCACATTGGTCTTATCCAGTACCTTCACACCGGTATAGTACCGGAGCTGTAATTCGGCACCATTAAAATGCTCATGGAGCAGCCGGACTGCCATATTCCCCATCAGGTAGGGCTGCTGTGCCACAGTCGCTGTGATCGCTCCCCGGCTGATGGCATCCAGCGTCTCCGCCTGGTTATCGAAGCCGATGATGGTCAGCGGACCGCGCTTCAGGCTCCTCGATGCCTGCAGAACACCGAGCGCGTCCGTTGAACTGGTGCCGACCATCACATCGATCTCCGGATGGTAGCGCAGCATATCTGCCGCCTGCTGGATTGCCTCCATATGCGAGATGTTGGAGCTGCGGACATCGACAATCTCCATGCCGCTATAGTCCTTCACGATATTCTTCAGCCCGTCCAGGCGCTGAAGCTGGTTCTTGGCCAGCTCGCTGCCGATGATCACACCTATTTTGCCCTTTCCGCCAGTCGTCTTCACTACCATGCGCCCCAGCGTCTCACCAGCAGCTACATTGTCGGTCCCCACATAGGCCAGTCTCCGGCTGGCCGGAGCATCCGTGTCAATCGTGATCACCGGAATCCCCCGGTTCACCGCCTTATCAATCACCGGCGTGAACTTCTCGTCGTTGAGCCCCTGCACGATG
The DNA here is from genome assembly GCF_000517865.1 of Paenibacillus sp. FSL R7-269. NCBI lineage: Bacteria > Bacillati > Bacillota > Bacilli > Caryophanales > Paenibacillaceae > Paenibacillus > Paenibacillus sp. FSL R7-269. The sequence continues at coordinate 125,759 of NZ_ASPS01000042.1, read as the reverse complement.
ATCGCATCCGCCTGGGCGGCAATCGCTTTTTCCAGCAGGCTGATCTGCTCCTCCATGTTGTTGCGCACCGGTCCCGTGAATTCGATCTCTATCCCGTATTTCGCTGCGGCCTCCGCCGCCCCCTTCTCGACCATCTCCCAGTACGGGTGGTACCGCTCCTGCTCGATCAGCACAATATGATATCCGGGCTTGTCCGGAATCGGCTCCCCGCTTAATTCCTTAACGATATTGCCCATCCGGGCAGAATGACGCGCGAAGCCTGTAAACAAATATGACAACAATATAAAAAGCACAACAACCCCAGCGCCGCTGACCCATTTCTTATCCATCCCGTTCACCTCAACCAACATCCTACCCCGGGTTGTAACCGGTTGCAATACTTATTATGTCAAAAGCTCTTGTTCTCTTCATTTGCTCATTTAACTAACTTCTGGCGGATTCAGGGGCACTTGTGCTCCTCAATGTGACCTGAGAACGCCGAAGTTGCACCTTTTGCAGGATTTCTAACGGATTGCAGCTTGAGAACGCCAAATGTTGCACATTCTGCAGGAATGTTACTGGTGGAGCGGGTCATTGGCATTGAGATGTTGCATTCTAGGCAGGATTTCCCGCAATTAGCTGCTTCAGAGGTACGAATGTTGTATTTAGTGCAGGATTTGTGCAAGATGGTAGCCTAGCTATCTTCTCCACTCAACCCTTCTCATCGCCAACTTTCCTTCCATTAGAAATTACTTCTATCCATTACTTCACTCCAGCCAACTTTAGAACAGCAGCCCTCCCTTGCAGTCCCACTAAGGATGAATCCGTCCCCCGTCCCTGCACAGCAGAAAAAGCCGTTCTAAGCATTCCTGCTTACAACAGCTCTTCCTGTGATGCATCCGCCATTCAACTATCCTGTTCGATCAGTTGAATCCATTCATTATATTCACTCTGTAGCTTGGCATATTCCGCCTGCAGGCTGCGATGCTCCTGGGACAGCTTCTCCAGCTCTCCCTGCTGCAGCTCGAACTGGGCCTGTACCAGCCGCAGCTGGCCTTGGACCATCTCATAGCTCTCGCCGATCTCATCCAGCCGCTGCTCTGCTTCGGTGCGCGAGCGGCTGACTGATTCCGCCTGAGCCTCGGCTTCCCCAGCCTCCTGCTGCCAGATCTCAATCTCCTCGCGCAGCTGTGCTTCCTGCCCGTTCCATTGCTGCTCACGCTGCAGAAGCTCCTCATATTTCTGCTTCCAGGTAGCTTCATACTCCCGGGTCTCGCGGAGTGCTTCCTGCTGCTCCATCGCCGTAGCCGCAGCTTCACGGCCTGCCTCATACAGCTCTTCCAGACGCCGCGCAGCTTCCTCGCCTTCGGCTTCCAGCAGCTCGCAGCGTTCCTTCAGCTGCTCCCCGTCCTGCAGGATCTCGTCGTACTGGGCGATCAGCTCCTCGTAACGGCCGCGCAGCGCAGCCAGTTCCTTACGGGCCGCTTCTGCCGCCTCTTGCTGAACGGCAAGCTCCTGCTCCGCTTCAGCACGCAGACGCGCTTCCTGATCAAGCTGCTGAACCATGCCGTCTGCCTGTCCGCGAAGAGTCTCCACTTCGCGCTGCAAGGCTGCAGACTTCTCCCCTTCTTCCAGAAGGTTCATCTCCAGTTCGCTGATGTCCTCCATATGCTTGTTCGCACGCTCTTGCCAGGACGCTGCTTCTTCAGCCGTACGGTCGAATTCGACCTGTGTCCGGCTGAGCTGATCTGCTGTCTCCTGCAGCGATGTACGCAGTGCTGCCGCTTCTTCCTGCGTCAGCTCATAACGCTGGCGCAGCCCTCCCAGCTCATCGTTCAGCAGATTGCCCAGCTCCTTAGCCGTGTGCAACTCCTCCTGCGCTTCGCTTAGCTTGCCCTCTAGATCCCGCAGTTCGCTGCGGATCTCTACCGCCTCGCTCTGCGATGCCGAAACCTGCTTACGCAGCTCATCCAACTCTTCGTTTAGCAGGTTGCCCAACTCGCTCGCCGTGTGCAGCTCTTCCAGCGCAGCGCTTAGCTTGCCCTCTGCGTCCCGCAGTTCGCTGCGGAGCGTTTCCGCCTCGCTCTGCGCAGCTGCAACCTGCTGACGCAGCCCTTCCACCTCTTCGTTCAGCAGGGTGCCCAGCTCGTTCGCCGTGTGCAGCTCTTCCAGCGCAACGCTTAGCTTGTCCTCTGCGTCCCGCAGCTTGCTGCGGAGGGCTTCCGCCTCGCTCTGCGAAGCCGCAGCCTGCTTGCGCACTTCCTCCAGCGCCGCACTCTGCTGCTCTCCTTGCTCAGCGGCAAGCTTAAGCTCCTCTCCGAGCTGCTCCTCCCGCTTCAGCACAGCTTCGTACTGCGCCAGCAGCGTCAGCCGCGCATCGCGTTCGCCCTTCAGCCCGGCCTCTGCCGCCCGCAGCCGGGACTGGAGCTGCCCGGTTCCGCCGCGCAGCTCACCAAGCTGCTTCTCCAGCTCCTGAAGCTGCTGCTTGTGCCGGTGCTCCTGCGTCCCCTGGGACTGCCGCAGCTCCTTGTTCTTGGCCAGCTCCTTCTCAAGCGCTTCCCGTTCCACGGTAAGCTCACTCGTAAGCGCAGCCTTGGTATCAGCCAGCTCCTTGCTAAGCGTGGAGCTGATCTCCACGATCTCGCTGCCCATCGTATCCCGCGTCTCATGCAGCTCCTGTTCCAGAGCAGACAACGTCTCTGTCTTCTCGCGGATCAGTGTCTCTCTCAGCTGCTCCAGTTCCTGCTGATGGGCAGACTTCATCTCTTCCAGCTGCTGCAGCCGTATGGCTTCTGCGGCTTCCAGCTCCTGACGCGCTGCCTCACGGCTTACAGCCTGCTCTGCTTCATGACCCTCACGCAGCGCCTTAAGCTCATCCTCGCGCACCTTCAGCTCCTGCACCAGGTGCTCACGGGCTGCGGCCGCCGCCTGCTTCTCTTCCTCCAGCAGCTGGGCATGCAGCTGCCTCTCCTGCTCCTGCTGCTCCAGATGCCTGGAGCGTTCTTCTTCAGCGGCAGCAATCAGCCGCGCCGCCTCTTCCTTCGTAGCCGCTTCCAGCTTCTCATATTCTTCCTGCTGTTCACGCTGCGCTTCCTGAAGGCGTGACACCTCCACGCGAAGCTCAGTGCGTTCACCGGTCAGCATATTCAGCTCATTCTTGAAATCCTGAACCTGGATTGCCTGCTCTGCCATATGTACAGCTGTAAGCACCGCAATCCGCGGCGTATCCAGTCTGGAATGTGATTTCGATATTGCACGCATATGCTCATCGACATGACGGGCGACCTGTTTCATATATTCTGTGCTGCTTCCGACAAGCTTGTAGGAAGTTCCGTATATCTCCACGGCGACACGGGTCCGGTCCATAGCCACAGTTGTGCCCTCCTTTGTATGTGTGCGGATTCTAAGTTGGTTTCTTTGCTCTTGCTCCTATTGTAGCGTGATTTCCTGACCTTTGGCAAAAGCACGCGTCCATTGCATTTATTTGCATGTTCTTCCGCACTTCACATGGGTACAGAAAAGCCGCAGCGAATCTCTGTTTCTAAATGGATTCGCTGCGGCTTTGCACAATTCCTGCTATTTTCTTAATTCTGCACCAAAAGTTTGTTCAAGCGCAGAGACCACTTTGTCATGCACTTCCACAACTTCTTCATCCGTCAGCGTATGCTCGGTATGGCGGTACAACAGTGACAGGGCAACACTCTTCTTGCCTGCCTCCATCTTGCCTCCTGTGTAGATATCGAATACCTGCACATTCTGCAGCAGAGTGCCGCCATGCTCACGGATCGCTGTGATCAGATCGCCTGCCGGAACTGCATCATCCACTACCACCGCAATGTCCCGTTCCATGCCCGGGAAGCGGTGAAGCTCGCTGTACTGCAGCTGAGCGCGCGCCTCATCATAGAGCGGCTGCAGCAGGACTTCAGATACATAGGTATCCTCCAGATCCATCCGGCGCTGCAGCTCGGGATGAAGCTGTCCCATCGAACCGATCTTCACGCGGCCCTCTGCCTGAAGCAGATAGATGGAAGCGGAGCGTCCCGGATGATAGCCTTCAGGCGCGTCCCCTTCATAGACTACGCGATCCGTAAGACCCAGATGCGCAAATACCGTCTCCAGCGCACCCTTAAGGTCGAAGAAGTCCACCGGCTCGGCAGTCACGTTCCACTGCTTGGCTGCACGCGTACCGCTCAGCAGCAGCCCCAGCACCGGCAGCTCGCTCGGCTGGCGGGTAAGTACTTCTTCCTCCGTGAAGAACACATTGCCGATTTCGAACAACGCCAGATCGCCTTGGCGGCGGTTCGTGTTGTAGAGCGCAATGTCCAGCAGCTGCGGCAGCAGGCTAGTACGCAGCACGCTCCGTTCCTCGCTCATCGGCATCGCCAGCTTCACTGACTGCTTGCCTTCCGCCAGCATAGGGAAGAGGTTGCTCTGCTCCGGCTGGATGAAGGAATAGCCCATAACCTCCTGATATCCGCCCAGCGAGAGCAGGCGGCGCAGCTCGCGGCGCAGAGATTGCTGTCTGGTAAGCGCGCCCGGCGTCGTAGTGCCTTCGATCAGGGTGGTCGGAATATTGTCGTAGCCGTACAAGCGGGCGATCTCTTCAATCAGATCCACATCCTGGGTGATATCGCCGCGCCGCGTCGGTACCTGGACCTCAATGATTCCCTGGGCGGCATCACCGCACTTGAAGTGCAGACGTCCGAACAGGGTTTTCACTTCCAGCAGCGACAGATCCGTGCCGAGATAGCGGTTCAGCTTCTCCAGCGATAATTGCAGCACCTTCTCCTGACCAAAGACGCTGCCGGCCTGAACAATCCCTTCATGCACCGTTCCACCGGCATACCGGGCAATCAGTGCAGCCGCACGGTTAAGCGCAGGGATGACCGCATTCGGATCGACTTCCTTCTCGAACCGCTGGGACGCTTCCGAGCGCAGACCAAGCTGACGCGAGGTCTTGCGTACCGTTCCGCCATCGAATTCGGCTGATTCCAGTACGATATTAACGGTGTCAGCGGTAACCTCTGTAGAGAGTCCGCCCATCACTCCAGCCAGGCCAATTGCGCCTGAACCATCGGCAATAACCAGCATCTGCGGCTCCAGCTTGCGCTCTTGTCCGTCAAGGGTAACGAGTCCTTCACCTTCACGGGCAAACCGTACACCGATGGTTCCGCCCTGGAGCTGCCCGCCGTCAAATGCATGCAGCGGCTGTCCATATTCCAGCATCACATAGTTGGTGATGTCTACGATATTGTTAATCGGACGTACCCCGGCTGCCATCAGGCGGTTCTGAATCCACAGCGGGGACGGCGCGGTCTTCACTCCGGCAATATAACGCACGGCATAATGACTGCAGAAAGCCTCGTCCTCAATTGTAACCGTGATGGAGTCCGCTGCCTTGCCGCCCGTTTCCACGAGCTCTGCCGCCGGATCAGCCAGCTTCAGCTCACGGCCCAGCACCGCGCTTACCTCATAAGCGGCACCGATCATGCTCAGGCAGTCGGAACGGTTCGGCGTCAGGTCGAAATCAAGGATTTCGTCATTCAGTCCGAGCACCTTGAGAATATCCTGGCCCACCTCGGTCTGCTCCGGCAGCACGAGAATGCCTTCCTGCAGCTCTTTGGGCAGCAGCTTGTCGTTCAGGCCCAGCTCTTTGGCCGAGCAGATCATCCCCTGCGACAGCACGCCGCGCAGCTTGGCTTTTTTGATCTCCAGGCCCGGCAGCTTGGCGCCCACCAGCGCGACCGGAACCTTCTGGCCCGCTGCGACATTCTTCGCTCCGCAGACGATCTGCAGATCCTCGCCCTGCCCGGCATCGACGATGCAGATATTCAGCTTATCGGCGTCGGGGTGCTTTTCTTTGGATTTCACGTAGCCGGTCACAATCCCGGAAATCCCTTTGTTGCGGCGTTCTACTCCGTCAATCTCGATGCCGGCGGTGGTGATTTTGTCCGCCAAGCTATCTGCGGTCACCCCTTCCAGCGATATATAATCGGCCAGCCAGGCGGTTGATACTTTCATAATCGCACACTTCCTTTTTGTTTCAGATGTATTGATCTCCATGCCGGCCTGCGCCGGGGCACGCAGAAGTCGAAGCAAAGGTCTGTGTGCTCCCTAGGTTACTTCGAAGCATCCTGCACTAGCAGAACCTCCAGAGAAGTTTTGGACTTCCGGCCGCTGTTAGGATTGAATTTCCTGATTACACTGCTGGCTGCAGTAGAAATTAAATCCTAAAGGCGGTCGCTACCGCTCCTCCAGTTCCAAAATTCCCCTCCGGCCCTTCTAATACAGTCTTTGATTCAAAGTAAACCAGCACCTCACTACCTTTTCTTACAAGCGTCCCTCGCGCCCCATACACACCCGCCAAATCCCTAAATACCCTTGAACTGCTTCACAAAACCCATATCATTCGTGTAGAAGTAACGGATGTCATCGATGCCGTATTTCAGCATCGCAATCCGTTCAGCGCCCATGCCGAACGCGAAGCCGCTGTAGACCTCAGGATCGTATCCGCCCATCCGCAGCACATTCGGGTGCACCATACCGGCGCCGAGAATCTCCAGCCAGCCGCTCTGCTTGCAGAGCCGGCAGCCTTCGCCGCCGCATTTGAAGCAGCTTACATCCACCTCAACGCTAGGCTCGGTGAACGGGAAGAAGCTTGGGCGCAGGCGGATGCCCGCGCTAGGACCGAACATCTCCTTCATGAACTGCTGCAGGGTACCCTTCAGGTCGCTCATGCGGATATTGCGTCCGATCACCAGACCTTCGATCTGATGGAACTGGAAGGAGTGGGTCGCATCGTCGTCATCACGGCGGAATACCTTGCCCGGACAGATAACCTTGACCGGAGTCTCCCCGTTCATCGCCTGCATGGTGCGGATCTGAACCGGCGAGGTCTGTGTGCGCATCAGAATGTCTTCCGTAATATAGAAGGAATCTTGCATATCGCGGGCTGGATGGTTCTTCGGAAGGTTAAGCGCCTCGAAGTTATAATAATCTGTCTCCACTTCCGGTCCTTCCGCCACCTTGTAGCCCATGCCGATGAAAATATCCTCGATCTCCTGAATCACCCGGCTGAGCGGATGAATCCCGCCCTGGGGCATGCCGCGGCCCGGCAGGGTTACATCGACCTTCTCTGCATTGAGACGGTTCTGCGTCTCCTGCTGCTCGAACAGCTCCTGCTTGGCGCCGATCACCTCTTCAATCGCGCTGCGCACCAGATTGGCCACCTGGCCGATCACCGGACGCTCCTCCGCGCTTAGTCCGCCCATACCGCGCAGAACCTCTGTCAGCTCGCCTTTTTTGCCAAGGTATTTGACGCGCAGGTCATTCAGAATCTGCGGATCGGATACCGCCTGCAGCTTCGTCAGTGCCTCAGCCTTCAGTGCTTCCAATTTGTCTTTCATGGCTTGTACTGCCCCCTCAAATCTCGTATTGTTCAACAAAAAAAGGCCTTTCCTCCCGGTAAAGGGACGAAAAGACCGTGGTACCACCCTTGTTAGACGGCCGTACGCTTCCCTTAAGAGCAATATTCCCTCTTTCGGTGCGGCAAAGACCTGTCTCACTTTATACAGAAATAACGGTCTGCGGCCGGTCCCCCCTACTAGCGCTCTTCAAGGAAGCCTTGAAGCACATTCAGGGAACTGCTCCGGAGTGAACTTCGGCAGCTCTGCTCTCTTAGAAACGCTCTCAATCTGCGGCGCTTCCTCCCTGTAAGCCAGGCACTGCGTACTCTTCTCCATCATTGCATGTATGCGGATTATAACCTCTGCACTTCGATCCTCCGCTTGGGAAGATATGCCCATCTATTATATGCAAAAACAGCCCGTTTGACAAGCCGCGCAAATTCCGCTTATTTTTTTAGCTTCTTTTAAGCTTCAGCGCGGTTTGACGGCTTTTTTTTCAGCGGGCATTCAGTCAATGCTGATATTTTGCCTTATGAGATCATTCAAGGAGGAAATTACATGCTCACACGAAAAAAAGCATTTGTTCTGCTGCTGCTCAGCACATTTGCCGCAATTCAAACCGCAGGAAGCCCGGGAACCACGGCCTATGCTGCTTCATCCGGTTCAACGGCTGCCACAGCAGCAAGCGCGGTCACGGAAGTCTCTACACTTAACAGTCTAAGTGCGCTCAAGCTCGGTACCACGCTTCAAGTGAAGCTGAGCCATGTAGGGATTCAGAGCCAAACCGGCGGTAATATTCTCACCTACACGCTTACCTATTCCAATACTGCCGGCAGCAGCGTCAATCTGGCGGACTATTTCTCCAAAATTGTAACTGCGGGCGGCAGCGTAATTAAGGGAATTCCGGTCAGTGCAGACAGTACAGTCAAGAAAATCCCCGCAAAACAGAGCACCAGCCTTACATACTATGCGAATATTGGAACTGCCGCCTCTGTCAAAGGACTTAAAATCAACATATACGGCTGGAATTTCAGCGCCGCTAATTATGAACAGCGGATAGGCACGTTCACGGTCCCATCCAATTATTCTCTGTCCTCGCTTACAGGGGAGACCCGAAAGGTTGAACTCGGCGGTATTACAGCCGGCACCAAAGCCGAATCCGTGCAAATCTACAACTATAACGGCAAAGTCTATGCCAAGGTCGGGCTTAGCTTAACCAATCTGGGTACCAAAGTGCTTACAGATCCGGGCTACACCTTGTACCTGAAATCCTCGGGCGGCTCTGTCTTCACACTTACACTGGATGACAGCAGCTCCGCATTCAAGCTTCAGCCTCAGGAGAAGAAGACGCTCTATTATATGACCGAGATCCCCTCCTACATGAATCTCAGCAAGATGACGCTACAGATCGCTAAGCTGGATGAAGGACTCAAGCTGTACCTGCCTGTCTCTTCCTACGCGCTTCCGGCTGCGGTAACCGCAGATTTCACTGTAGCGGCGGGCTATACCAAAAAGGTCTCCATCGCCAGCAATATGGTGGACATGCAGCTGCTGAAGGCAACTGTGCATGCGGATAACGGGAACGGTGTGTGGAGCTATCAGCTCCGGGTGAAGAATACCGGCAGCACAGCGGTTACTTTGCCTGCTTATGAGCTTAACGTCCAGTCGGCGGAAGGCTATAGCTTCCCGGTGACGTCCACAGCCTTGAGCAGCCTGACCCTGAAGCCGCTGGAAGACAAGCTGATTGAGCTGAGTGCCAGTGTTCCGCTGGAGCTGGCTCAGAATTCGCTGGAGCTGCGCATGATTGCTCCTGCAGCCAGCGCGGATAAGGTAACGCTGCCTGTGGCCTATTTCCGCATCACCTATACACCGGAGAGCCAGATTCATCTCGCTGCCGAGACCAGCGTAACCAATACCTACGGTACCTTCGCTGTCTCTCTGGACTCCCTACAGCGTCTGCCTTGGGGCAGCGAGGATCTGGTACAGGCCAGAATGACGATACGCAATGCAACGTCCAAGACCATTACTTTGCCTGCTTTTACCGGAATACTCCTGGTGGATCAGAAGGATCTCAGTTCCTCTGCCCAGACTTATACGAACAACAGCTCTTCGGTCCTTGCCCCTGGTGCCAGCACTCAGATATCGGTTCAAGGTCGTATTCCATACACCCTGGATTTCAGACAAGTCAAGCTCATTCTCCAGGAGACCAAGGGTACAGAAGTATCGCAGTTCCTCTCTCTCAGCACAAGCGACAGTGCCGTTAAGAGTGTAGCTCCGCTAGCTGCAGGGGAAGCCTTCAAGATCACGGCCACCGGCAAACAAGCCACCGTGAAGGAACGCCTCACCCTCCTGTATAGAGGAACCGGCTCGAGCCTTGTGTACAGCGAAGTGGAAATGAACAGCGACGAAGTCCGGCAGGCAGATCTGGCCCGTCTGTACGCACAGTTCAGGACTGCTGACGGGCAATATTTTGAAGCAACCGCCAACCAGTCCGAGCTGTCAACCAGCCCTGAGGGCAAAACACTCGTCACCTTCTGGGCAAAAGTTCCGTCCGCTCTGGACACCGCAGATCTTCAGCTGTATATCAGCCAAGCAATTGCGGATGGCAAACTGACTGCCGCAGGAACGGCTGCGACGGGATACGTGAATACGGCAGCGCTGACACTGACACCGGCTGAGGTTACGCCTCTGATCACTCTGGCCTCCGTTCCGTTTTTCCCTTATACACTGGCAGTTACCAGCTCTACAGGGGAACTCACCAAGGGCGCAAGCAGCATTGCTGTGACGTTCAATTACAATCTCAATCAGGATACTACCTACCAGACAGGCGCTTACCAGCATAAGCTCATCCTTCAGGTTATCGATCCTTATGGACAGTCTCATGAGAAAACTCTGACGCTTGGCACCGACTTGACTCTGGGAACAAACAACTCTTATTCTACGACCCTTACCAGCGTCCTGTTCAAAAATCTCAGCTCCGGCACCTACGCCCTTAAATTCTACGATGAATTCCAGGGAATACGGACGGAGCTCGCCAGCCAGGCCTATTCCCTTGAGGTTACCGCCAAAGCAGCCACATCTTCCACTGAAGGAGCCGCACAATGAACAAGAAGAAGATCATCATTATCGCTTCAGCCATAGTCCTCGTTGCTATTGCAGGGATCGCGGGCTATACGTTCTGGCCGGATCAGAACCGGCAGATCACTGCCGCTCCTCTGAACACGGCAGTTGCCAGTAAGGGAGATATCCTGGTGGGTGTCTCGGGTTCAGGTGCCGTATCGGCGATCAACAGCGAGAGCATCCGCACCAAAGAAGCCGGGAAGGTCGATACGGTCATGGTTAAGAAAGGCGATGTCGTTAAAAAAGGCGATGTGCTGATCACATTTGTCGCGGGCGATCTGGACGATAAGCTGAAGGAAGCCACGAAGTCACTGGAGAATCTCAAGACAGAGCTTGCGAATAAACAGGAGAGCTACAAGACGCTGGCTATGAATAACGCGACAGAGGAAGAGCTGGAGTCGGCAAAAAAAGCCATTGATAAGGCCAATAGCGATATCGTAGACCAGCAGGAATCCATCACTGCTATCCATGAAGATATGGCTCCGCCTGATCCGCTGACCGCTCCGATCGATGGAACGATCACTGCCGTGAATATTACGGCCGGCGAACAGGCCCAGAATGGTACAGAGCTGTTCACCATGACCGACTACGTGAACCTAAGTGTAACCGTTCAGGTAGACGAGCTGGATATCCCCAAAATCAAGCTGAATCAAGCCTCGACCATTACACTGGATGCCCTTGAGGATAAGTCTTTTACTGGTAAAGTTATAGATATCGCCAAAGAAGGAACCTCCTCTAATGGCGTCTCCTTGTTCAACGTCACTGTAGGATTAAATAACTCGGAGGGCGTGCTTATCGGCATGTCTGCGGAGGTGGCGGTTACGATCGAAGAGAAGAAAGATATTCTGACCGTTCCCATCGAAGCTGTCACGAAGATAAACGGGAAATCCTTCGTCAATGTGCCGGTGACCGGCGGAAATGAATCAGGCACCAAAACTTCTGGTAACGGAGCGGCTGGCTCCAAGTCTGCTGAGAGTGTCGCGGCTGACGGACAGGCTCCCGGCGGCCAAGGCGAAATCAGGCCGGAAGGAGAAGAAGGCCAGACCGGCGGCAGAGCTGCCCGCGGAAGCGGTCAAGGCGGCGGATACCCTCAAGGCGGCGGAGAAGCCCGGGGCGGAGCGTTTCCCGGCGGTGAATTCCCGGCCGGCGCCGGGTTCTCCGGCAGGGCAGCCGGAAGCCGGAGTGCCTCGGGCAATGCCGCCGGCACGCAGCGGGTGGCTGTGGAGACCGGTATCCACAATGAGAGCAGCATCGAAATCGTCAGCGGCTTAAGTGAAGGGGATGAAGTGATCCTCCCAACCGTGATTTCCTCAGGCAATACCACCTCTCCGCAGCAAGGCGGCATGGGCGGTATGGGCGGCGGAGGAATGACCGGAGGGAGCGGAGGCTTTCCCGGCGGGAGCGGTGGCGGCTTCTCCGGCGGAGGCAGCGGAGGCAGCAGGGGCGGTTTCTCCGGGGGCGGTGGCGGACGATGATCTCACCAGAACCGCTGATCCGGGTTGAGAATATGCAGCACAGCTTCACGATGGCCGGAGAATCGATGACGGTTCTGAGGAGCCTGAGCTTCACCATTGATCACGGTGAATTCGTTGCGATCATTGGCCCGTCAGGGTCAGGCAAGTCCACCCTGATGAACATGCTGGGCTGCCTCGATGTGGCGAATGAAGGCGATTATTTCCTGGACGGCCAGGAGATCCGCAGGCTGTCTGACAATAAGCTGGCTCAGATCCGCAACGAGAAGATCGGCTTCATATTTCAGAACTTCAATCTGCTGCCGAAATTATCAGCGGTAGAGAATGTGGAGCTGCCCTTGATCTACCGTGGAATGTCCCACAGGGAGCGAAGAGAAATTGCCCGCAATGCCCTGGTCCGGGTAGGCCTGGAGAGCAGAATGAATCACCGTCCCTCCGAGCTGTCCGGAGGCCAGCAGCAGCGAGTGGCTATTGCCCGTGCACTTGCCGGAACCCCCCCTATTCTGCTTGCCGATGAGCCAACCGGAGCCCTGGACTCTAAGACAGGCAAGGAGGTTCTGCAGATGATTAAGGAGCTTAACGAACAGGGACATACCATTATTCTGATCACGCATGACCTGGAGATTGCCGAGCAGGCCAAACGGGTGATCCGGATTCAAGACGGGGATCTTGTAGAGGATCGGAAGGTGGCACATTCATGATGCTGTACCAGAGTATGAAAATGGCCTTCAAAAGTATCCTGAGCAGCAAAATAAGAGCCTTTCTTACCATGCTGGGCATCATTATCGGGGTCTCCTCCGTCATTGCACTTGTCGCTGTGGGTCAGGGCACCACCTCACAGATTACAGAGTCCCTAAGCTCCCTGGGAACCAACCAGCTGACCGTCAACATTACGGGCCGCGGAGCCACCACTTCGCTAACCTACGAGGAGGCCCTGGCCTTGGGTGAGATTGAAGGGGTGGATAATGTATCCCCGATAATCTCCGGGAACGTTACCGCCAAGCACGGTACAGAGAACGTTTCCGTATCCGTTGAAGGCATTACACCTGCCTACGAAGAGGTCCAGGATTTCCATGTGCAATCCGGAAGATTCCTGCTTGAGATGGATACAGAATACCGGCAGAAGGTAGCGTTAATCGGATCAGATACAGCGGAGGATCTATTCGGTACAGATAATCCTGTAGGCCAAAAGGTACAGATCAACGGAAGCAGCTTCAAGATCGTCGGGCTGCTGGAGAGTAAAGGCTCCACCAGCGTCGGTTCGAGCGACGAGAAGCTGCTGATCCCCATCTCTACAGCCGAACGGTTCCTGCAGAGCAAGGGAGTCCGCTCCATTACGCTCACAACCACTTCCAATGACAATGTGGATAAGGTCAAAACCAAGCTGGAGGCCAGCCTTACAGCCAAATTCAGTGCAGCCGAGAATGCCTACTCTGTCTTTGATTCCCGTGAGATGCTGGAAACGGTGAATGAAACCAGCGCCACTCTGTCCATGGCCCTTGGCGGTATCGCCGGTATTTCGTTATTTGTAGGCGGAATAGGGATTATGAACATTATGATTGTCTCGGTCAATGAGCGAACCAGAGAGATAGGCATCCGCAAGGCCATTGGAGCCAAAAAAAAGAACATTATGATGCAGTTCATGATCGAGTCCATAGTCTTAAGCGGAACCGGGGGCCTGATCGGAGTCGCACTGGGACTTGGCGCCAGCTGGGCTGTCGGTCATTATACCTCCTTGAATGTGGCGCCCTCCTGGAATATGGTGCTGATCTCCTTTTCATTCTCCTTGATCATCGGCGTCCTCTTCGGAATGATTCCTGCAAGCAAGGCTGCAAGAATGCGCCCTATCTATGCGCTGCGCAACGAGTAGCATCCTCCTAGACGCTGCAGTTTGTAATCTGCTGTTCCATCCGCTAGTCTCAGATCCCTGGGCTGGCGGATTTTTCTATTATATTTTTAATGCACAATTGATACCATAGGGGTATCGTTTGCAGTAAAAGTGGGTAATAGGACTCAAAGGTGAGAATATCTTTACATAGTAGTTAAGAATACATAATAGTTCTTTGTATCGGCTGTAACGGATATGTCTCCACTGTTTCCACTCCGGCTCCACGGTCCGCTTCACGGCCTGTACATCCGCAGCGGAAGCTGACGGGGCTTATTATTTTTTCAGCAATTGCTCTGCTTAAGGGATGTCCTATATACTGGTGAAAAGAAACCGCGATCTAATCGGAAGTTATTCTTTCTGTTGCCTCTTTCTTCCCCTGCTCTCTAGGACTCGCTAACATATACTCTCTTAAATGCCTGCATGAAGCCATATTCCGCATAAGGATAAGTTTCGCATGCACCAAAGCTACACCCATGAGATTTGCAAAAGTTCTGTGCGGGGAGAGGATGACAGTGGCAGTTTTTTCGGAAAACACAAGTACACACAGACTGATTATATTATTCACGTCGATCACCGTTCTTCTGGTTGGGATCAGTGTGGCCTCCCTGCTGATTCTGAATCATACGATGAACAAATTATCCGATTCCTTATACAGTGACGTCTACCAGAATTCCGAGCTCATTCTGAATGCCGACCGCGATCTGTATCAGGCAGCCCTTGCGCTTCAGACCACAGTCGGAGGGGCGCTGACCAGCGCGCAGCGCAGTACGCTGTCGCAGGAATTCGAGGACAATAATGCCCAGGCGCTGCAGCGGGTCAATACCGCCCGCTACAATCTGGATGCCGTGAAGAGCCCGTTCAATGGAATGAAGCAGAGCGAGCTGCTGCTGGACGAGCTGAGGAATGAGCTGGATCACTTCGGAACCACGCTCACCGCGTGGAGGGATAACGGCCGGGAGCTGATCTCGCAGCGGGTCCAGAGCGGCTGGAAGTCTGCCTCTTATTCTGCCCTCACCATACATACGGAGCTGAATGAAGTACGGGAAAGCCTGAATCTCGCCGAGGATAAGATTGATAGCTATGCCAGCCAGGTGATGACGGAGTTCAATAATCTCAAAAGCTCTCTGTTCGCCGTCTATTCCGTATTTCTGTTCCTGCTTGTTCTGGTCATCTTCTATCTCAGCCGCAGACTCATCTCTCTGCAGAACGAAATGCAGGATGAGAAATCACTCTACCAGCTGATCGGTGAGACGATGTCTGACTTCATTGTGCTGACAGATCCGAACGGTCTGATCTTGTATGCCTCGCCTTCCCATGCAACTGCACTTGGCTATGTGCCAAGCAAAGGAGCACCGCTCTCCAACTATATCCGTGAAGCCGAAATCTCCTGGGCCAAGCTCAAGAGCGTGGTGCAGTCTTCACCGAGAATATCCGAGCTGCGCATGCGTTCGGCCGAAGGGCATTGGGTGTGGCTGGAGACCAAGGTTACCCCGATTGCGGGCAGCCGCAATTTCCCGGCGCAGTTCATGCTGGTCTCGCGTGAGATTACCCAGCGCAAGCAATATGAGGAGCGGCTGCACAAGCTGGCCTTCTATGATCATCTGACTGCCATTCCCAACCGTGCCCATTTCAAAATGTACATGGAGAACCTGATCAACCAGCCCGAGGAGCGCCGGCAGGAGATCGCCGTGGCGCTGCTGGACTGCGACCGGTTCAAGCAGCTGAATGATACACTCGGCCATCTGGCCGGAGATGAATTCCTGCAGCTCCTCTCCCGGGAGCTGCAGCAGACCGTGAAGGGCTCCGGCCAGGCCTTCCGGATCGGCGGGGACGAATTCGCCGTGGTGCTGCACCGGTTCACCAGCCCGCAAATGCTGGACGAGCTGCTGAACCGTCTGCTCCAGCTATTCAACAAATCCTGGTCCATCAACCAGGGCTCCAGCTTCCACACCTCTGCCAGCATTGGCGTGGCTCTGTACCCGCAGCACGGCAGCAGCATCAACGAGTTGCTCCGTGCCGCCGATCTTGCGATGTACCGCTCCAAGAACCATGGCGGCAATGAGGCTAACCTGTACAGCGAGCATGTGGATAAGAAGTACAGTGATCAGCGGAACTAGCGCCAGCAGATGCTGACTCCTATACTAAGGCTACTTTAATAATTCTTAGCCAAAAAGAGCTGATCGGCTCCTTCCCCCAGGGGATGGAACGAATCAGCTCTTCTAATGTTCTAGCTGGTCTGGTGCAACGGATCAGCCAGCTCTGTCCTATGCTCTGGACTACGCTCCCGAACGGTCACTTTAATAACCTGCTCCCCGCTGCCTGAGCAGTCGATGAAGCGGTCAGCGGTGCCGTCCTTCTCCTCCCAATCGTTCAGCCGGAGGATGTAGCCTATTGTGGATGTCCCCGGCAGCACTTCAATCCGTGCTACGGCATGACCTTCCTCCATGTGCTGGAAGTCCTGTTGTCCATCCTGAATGCCTGTACCCCACACCCAAAGATTCCAGCCCCGGTAATCGTCGTCCGGGCGGTCATAATGAACTTCTACAATCTTCGATCTTGGCTCAGGCTCCCCGTATTTATCATAGAGTACCATCATCGACAGTCCGGCGACCTCTACACTGCCGTTCTCCGTCTGCCGGAAGGCTTCCAGTCCGGCATGGGTATGATCGACTATGATGTTCCAGCAGCCGGAGGTCTCCGGGAGGCACTGGGTGACCGGCTCCATATTGGCATTATAGATCACCACGATATTATTCCATGTATCTCCGCCGGCGTGATCCTTCAGTCTATAGGCAACGACTCCGCCGTCACAGCGCAGGAACTCCAGACTGCGCTCAATCTCCTGGCGCCCGTGCAGGCGGAAGGCCGGATGTGTCCGGCGCAGTTCAATCAGACCTTTGTAATATTGAAATACTGCAATGAATTTGCTTTTGTTCTCCCAGCGGATCGCATTGATACAGTCCGGGCTGCGATAGCTGTTATGATCTCCGTATTTGCTGCGCAGCAGCTCATCCCCGGCATGGAGGAACGGAATTCCCTGCGAGGTCAGAATGATTCCGTTAGCCAGCAATGAACGGCGTACCGTCTCATGGTCCAGCACATTCTCGGGATCTACTCCCACATACGGATTCGCCTGCTCTAATGCGGCCTTCAGATCCCCGCCGCCCCGCAACTTGCCGCCCTCAAGCTCCGGCAGTCCGGCTTCCCCGCGAAGTCCCCGGGTAGCCAGAATTTTGTCCCACAGGTTGAGATTATCATGTGCGGTTACATAGTTCACAGTCTCTGTAGGCGCATCGGTGAATTCATGAATCGCCCCGCTCACCCCGGACGCGATCGCGCCTTCTTTGCCGTATTCCCCGGTCACGAAGCCTTTGCCCCAGCCGTCGCTGTCTCCCTTGATGGCTGCGCGAAAGTTGTCGTTGAAGACGGCGTAGCCTTTGCCGCGCTGCACGCCCTTCAGCGTCTTGGCAGCAAGCGGCGAGTCGCCGCCTGTCCACGGCTCACCGTAGAGCAGCAGCCCCGGATTAATCTCCAGCCGCAGCTCCTCGGTAATCTCGCGCATGGTCACGCTGTCCATCAGCCCCATCAGATCGAAGCGGAACCCGTCAATATGGTACTCCTTAGCCCAGTAGGACAGGGAATCCTTGATATACTTACGGACCATCGGCCGCTCTGTAGCCAGCTCATTGCCGACGCCCGAGCCGTTAGAGAGCCGGCCGCTCTGATCATGACGGTAGTAATAGTCCGGCACCAGCGGCTGGAAGGGACCCTTCTGGAAGCCATAGGTATGATTGTAGACCACATCCATAATCACCGAGATGCCGCGGCTGTGCAGCGCCTGGACCATCTCCTTGAATTCCCGGATACGGGTTAGCGGGTTAGCCGGGTCTGTGCTGTAAGAGCCTTCCGGCACATTATAGTGCTGGGGATCATAGCCCCAGTTGTAGTCTGTGAAGATGGAGGATGCCGGTTCTTCCCCTGCCTTGCCCAGCTCATCCACCGTCTGGTAATCGAACACCGGCAGCAGATGAACATGCGTGATGCCCAGCTCAGCCAGATGATCAATGCCCAGCAGATGACCTGCCTCATCACGCAGGCCAGTCTCGGTGAAGGCCTTGAACTTCCCCTTATACGTCAGACCAGAGCTAGGGTCTGACGAGAAATCGCGCACATGCAGCTCATAGATTACAGCATCTGCCGGATGCGGCAGCACCGGAGAAGCATCGTTCTCCCAGCCATCCGGGTGTGTCTCGGACAAATCCACGATGGCCGTCCGAGTTCCATTGGCCGACACAGCCGTAGCGTAAGGATCGGCCGCTTCATTAATCGACCCGTCCGCAAATACGGCGCGGTACATATAATATTTCCCCTTGAGATTACCGGGAACCTGGATCGTCCATACCCCGCCCTCAGTGCGCTCCATACTAAGAATTTTGCCGCTGTCCTTGTAATCTGTGGTCTGCGGGGTCAGCCCGTTTCCGCCTGTTGCATATAATACGAGCGACACTGTGAAGGCTGTTGGCGCCCAGACTTTGAATACACAACATTCCGCTGTGTAGATTAACCCGAGGTCATTGCCTTGATAGGTATCGATTTCTTGTTCTGCTTGTATATAATTGCTGCTCATTGCTATTCACCATCCCTACGCTCATCCGTAATACTCCCGGAGAACTATCATTCTATTACTATCAAGCTATGTCCATATTCTCTTGAACTAATACTTTGTACTTGCACAGCTCTGCAAGCGGATGACGCCGGAATTGCTACATAGGGTTCTTTATATAATATGTAACACTATGTTCACAGGTCTGGGTTAAGGGTTGAATTGTGTCACCGGATATATCCTATATCGGCATGGATCGCCGGGGATTTAAGCTAATGAAGTTATAGGTGCTAGTTAATCGAAAGTATACTTGTCCAGCGGTTCCATGACAATTGTAAAATAATCCAAAACATCAGGGCCGCTTCCGCAGCACCCTGCCGTATAACGCGATTACAGGTACCAGCAGGAAGCCCGCCGACAGCAGCGAAGCTCTGATAGAGATCCGGCTGCCGATATAACCCACAACCGGACCGCCTGCGCTCTGGCCCAGAGCATCGGACTGGCTGATCATCGACAAGAGTGTAGCCCGGTTCCGGGATGGCAGCTTCGTGTTCAGCCAGGTGGTATAGATCGGATCACTGACCGAAGCGACCACCCCCAGGAGCAGTACCGCCCCGATCGCCCAGTAGAAATTAGGCGCAAGTGCCACCATGATAATGCAGCCGGCACGTACGGATGTCAGAAGGAACAAAGCGGCCGCTACTTGACGTTCCTTTTGCAAATCAATGATTCTCCCGGCTATATAGACAGCCAGCACACCCAGCAGAGTCGTCGCCGCACTGATCAGCCCGAAGCCAGCCGCCATCGAGACTCCTATCTCTGGAAACCCGACTTCATTCATAAGAAAGACTTGCCACAGACGGTCATATCCTTCAGACGCAGCACCGCTAAATAAAGTTACAACTGTCAGCAGCAGGAGCAGCGGATGATGCCTCAGGATAGAGGCGCCGCTGACCCAGGTCTTGCCCAGCTCACGGATAGCAGAGGATTGCGGCTCACGCTTCCGGCGTTTGAACCCCGTCTCCTTCATGTACCGGATCAATAGGAACCCCAGGACGAAATAGATGACTCCACCCGCCAGAAAAGGGAGATTAGACGCAACATGGGATAATCCTACGCTGACCGCGATGCCCAGCAGGGAAGCGCTTAAGCCGAATATTTTGGAGCGCATGAAGAGTCTTCCCGTCTGCTCTTCTCCAAGCTCGTCCACAATCCATGCGGTATCCGCTCCGCTCAGGAAGGTCCAGCCGATCCCGTACAGCATCTGGGAGATCAGCAGCCAGCCGAAGGCAGGCAACAGGGAAGCCGGTTGCATGATCCAGACAATGCTTCCTTCAAGGACAAAAGCACTCCCCACAACGAACATAGCAATTATGACTGACAGCCTGCGGCTGTAGGTATCGGCGACCACCCCTGTTATTCCCTCGAACACAAGCACCGTTATCTCCAGCACCGTTCCAATCAGCACAAGCTGAAGCGGATTCAGCTTAAGGTCGACTACATAATAAATACTGTAGGTTGTAAATATCGTACTGGCCGCAAGCGACAACATAAACACATGGAACAAATAAATCTGTGAAGCACTGAATTTCTGCACAATGGTTCCACCCTCCGAAAGTAATGGACTCATTATATAAAATAACGCCCGAACGGGCGGTTCCAGATTTGCTGAAATTCAAATCACTTCACAAAAAAAAGCCCCCTGTAAAGGAGGCCGGAAAGTAGTTGGAGTTATAACCAATGCTCCTCTTACGGGGAGCAGCTAACTGCGGAATGCAGTTAACCAGAGTAGAACGAATTAATTCACGCGGGATTGCACCAGTGCGGCTACTTCCTCGGCCGTGCCGAGTTGCAGGGCCTGGGCAGCCATTTCCTTCATGTCGGCCGCAGACAGCTTGGAGATCTGACTGCGTGCTGGCAGAATAGAGGTAGCGCTCATGCTGAATTCATCGAGGCCAAGACCAAGCAGCAGAGGAATAGCCGTGGCATCCCCCGCCATTTCTCCACACATACCGGTCCATTTGCCTTCGGCGTGTGCAGCATCGATGACGATTTTGACCAGTCGCAGAATTGCCGGGTTGTATGGCTGATACAGGTAGGATACCTGTTCATTCATACGGTCCGCAGCCATTGTATATTGGATAAGGTCGTTGGTTCCGATACTGAAGAAATCCACTTCCTTGGCGAACTGATCCGCCAGTACAGCCGTTGAAGGAATCTCTACCATGATGCCCAGCTGGATGCTGCCCGATACTTCTTTGCCTTCTTCACGCAGCTTAGCCTTCTCATCCAGCAACAGATCACGGGCTGCACGGAATTCACCAAGGGTTGCAATCATCGGGAACATAATGCGCAGGTCGCCGTGGACGCTTGCTCTGAGCAAGGCACGCAGCTGGGTGCGGAAGATATCCTGACGGTCCAGACAGAGACGAATCGCACGGTAGCCGAGGAACGGGTTCATTTCCTTCGGGAGCTCCAGATAAGGCAGCTCCTTATCTCCGCCGATATCCAGCGTACGTACTACTACCGGCTTGCCTTGCATATTCTCAAGCACGGTCTTGTAGGCGTTATACTGGATTTCTTCGGAAGGCAGCTTATCGCGGCCCATATAGAGGAACTCGGTGCGGTACAGACCTACACCTTCGCCGCCGTTCTCAATAACGCCAGTCACATCATTCGGAGTCCCGATGTTGGCTGCCAGCTCTACATGCTTGCCGTCGGCAGATACCGTTGGCTCGTCGCGGAGCTTTTTCCATTCAGCAATCTGAATATCGTAAGCTTCCTGCTTCGCAGTATACTCGGCAACCTCAGCTTCCGAAGGGTTGATCAGCACATCGCCGCTCAGACCATCCACGATGACCAGGTCGCCTGCTTTGACCAGGGACATCACGTTCTTCGTGCCTACAACCGCCGGAATTTCCAAGGAACGGGCCATAATGGCCGAATGCGAAGTCCGTCCGCCGATATTGGTGGTGAAGCCTTTGACGAAATTGCGGTTAAGCTGTGCTGTATCTGATGGGGTCAGATCCAGTGCAATAACGATAACCTCTTCACTGATCTCAGCCGGGCTCACATAGTGAATACCAAGCAGATGGTTCAGTACACGCTTGGTTACGTCACGCATATCTGCTGCACGTTCCTGCAGGTAAGCGCTCTTCATGTTCTGGAACATTTCCACGAATTGAGTAGCTACTTCATTCAGTGCGTAGTCCGCATTTACCGATTCCTCACGGATTTTGTCCATTACAGGGGTAATGAGCTCAGGGTCATCAAGGATCAGCAGATGCGATTCAAAAATCTCTGCCTTCTTCTCGCCAAGCTCAGCCAAGGTGCGCTCTTTGATGGTCTGAAGTTCGCCTCTGGATTTATCCAGGGCATCATTCAGCTTCGCAAGCTCAGCGTCCACATCAGTGACCGCTGTTTTGGTAATGGTATAGTCCGGGTGTTCCAGGATAAAGGCACGGGCTACTGCAATACCTGCGGAAGCCGCGATTCCTGAAATCTTATTCATGAACTTCTCCCAGCCCTTCTTTAACCATAACCTCCTGCAGCGCGTTCAGTGCTTCTGCTTCTTCACTGCCCTCAGTAATAAGGGTCAGGGTATCTCCTGCTTCAAGGCCCAGGGACAGAACGCCCAGGATGGATTTAAGGGTAACTTTTTTGCCTTTAGCTTCTGCAAAAGCTTCAGTGCCTTTAAATTTTGTAGCTGTATTTACCAGCGCTGTTGCCGGGCGTGCGTGAATTCCGTCTTCGTCAATAATTCTGAAAGTTGTTTGCATAATAGTATCCAACTCGCTTTCTGTTCATTTTGGGGTGGTGAATTATAGTGAAGGCTTGCGCTCCCCTTCATTATAATGGAAGCGCTTCGCCATTGCACATTTTACTGAATGGTGATGATATCCTTGTCGCCGATGCTGACTCTGCCCGGCTTCTTCAAGGTCACGGAGGAGCCTTCCGGCAGGTTGGAGAAGATGACCGGTGAGATGACAGAAGGTGCATTCGCCTTCACATACTCCAGATCTACTTCCATAATCGGCTGTCCGGCAGCTACCAGATCGCCTTCCTCCACCAGAACCGTGAAGCCCTGGCCCTTAAGCTTAACGGTGTTGACCCCGATATGCACAAGGACTTCCTTGCCGCCGTCCGACATGATGCCAATGGCATGCTTACTAGGGAACACGTTGAATACCTTGCCGTATACCGGCGAAGCAATCTTGCCGTCTTCGGACAGGAAGGCGAAGCCGTCACCGGTCATTTTCTGCGAGAAGACCGCATCGGGAACCTCTGTAATATCCATCAGCTGGCCGTTTACCGGAGATACGATATCCTCAGGTATAATAGCATCACCCTGCTCGCCCGCCTGTTGTTCAAGCTCCGGCTTCGGAGCAGCAGGGGCTGCAGCCGGTGTTCTGCCGTTCATGACATCCTGAATCTGTGACTTGATCGTGTCCGAACGTGTGCCGAAGATCGCTTGTACGTTGTTACCCACTTCAAGAACACCAGAAGCACCAAGCTTCTTCAGACGGTTCTTGTCTACGCCCGCTTTGTCCTTCACTTCGACCCGCAGACGCGTGATACAAGCATCCAGATGGGTGATGTTCTCTTTGCCGCCTAGGGCGGACAAAATGTTGCGCGGAAGATCGTCGCCTGTCTTGGACACACTCTCCAAGCTAACCTCATCCTCATCCTCGGAGGCATCCTCACGGCCAGGCGTCTTCAGGTTGAACTTACGGATAACGAAGCGGAATCCGAAGTAATAAATCACGGCCAATACCAGACCTACCGGGATAACCAGCCACCAGGCGGTACGGTTCGGAATGACGCCGAACAGCACATAGTCGATGAACCCGCCGGAGAAGGTCATGCCGATTTTGACATTCAAGAGGTGCATGGTCATGAAGGAGAGTCCTGCGAATACAGCATGGACTGCGAACAGCAGCGGAGCCACGAACAGGAAAGAGAATTCCAGCGGCTCGGTGATCCCCGTCAGGAACGAGGTCAGCGCTGCGGAAACCATTAAGCTTCCGACAACCCGTCTGTTCTCAGGCTTCGACTCATGGTAGATCGCAAGAGCCGCTGCCGGAAGACCGAACATCATGAACGGATATTTACCGGTAGTAAATGTACCCGCTGTGAACTCCACACCGTCACGAAGCTGCTGCATGAAGATGCGCTGGTCACCGCGGACCAGATCGCCCGCCTTGTCAATATAGCTTCCGAATTCATACCAGAACGGTGAATAGAAGATATGGTGCAAGCCGAACGGAATCAGAGAACGCTCGATGACCCCGAAGATAAAGGCAGACAGCGTCAGGTTGGTATTAATCATACTCTGTGACACATAGTTCAGACCGTGCTGGATCGGCGGCCACACAATCGTAAGCGCAAGACCGAGCATCAGGGAGGTCACTGCCGTCATAATCGGTACGAAACGTTTACCCGCGAAGAAGCCCAGGTACGACGGCAATTCTATACGGAAGAACCTTTTGTACATGGATGCAGCCAGGATCCCGACCAGGATACCACCGAATACCCCAGTCTGCAATGTGGGAATCCCCAGCACACTGGAATACGAGAAATCCTTCCAAGTCAGCACGTAAGCATTGACGCCAACTACCGTACCCATGGTTACATTCATCACCAGGAAGCCGATAATCGCTGCAAGCCCGGCTACGCCCTCTCCTCCGGCCAGCCCGATGGCTACGCCGACTGCAAAGAGCAGAGATAGGTTATCAAATACGATTTGCCCGGAGTTCATCAGTACTGTGGCTATCGCCTGAACAATATGATTCTCCAGTGCAGGCACATATTGCAGGAAGTCCGGGTTAACCAGCATATTCCCGATTCCAAGCAGCAGGCCCGCCGCAGGCAGAATGGCAACTGGCAGCATAAGCGCCTTACCGACTCTCTGCAGAACGCCAAATAATTTTTTAAACATTCGGGTCACTTCCTAATCGTTAATTTCTGTCAACAGAAGCCAAAAAAGGCATGAGCAATACAGTACGCAGTTTGCCCGGCTAACGCTAACGTTAGAGTACCCCGAGATGGGGCTGGACAACCATAATACTGTAAATCACTCATGCCTGATCGTATCAGTTACACGTTTGTATTCTGTTGTATTTCATAACAGGGATCATTGTAGCACCATTGATTTGAAGTTGCAACCCCTAAAATCGGCCATATAGCATGAAACATATATATTCTTATATCTTAAAGCTTCTCCGGCGGTTCCAGCTCCGTCTCATCTTCTTTCTTCTGGGCAATACGCTGCAGATGAATCGTCAGATAGCTGACCTCGGCCGGATATACCGGGATACGCACACGCTGCTCAATTACCTTCGTGAGCTTCCAGGCAAGCATGTACATCTCGGGGTACTCCCGCTTCATTAGTCCATCCAGGGATGAGGTCTCGCGCACAGTCTCTCCCCGGCGCAGACGTTCCAGAACGAACCGCAAATGGGTCACCAGCCTTGAATAGTCCAGCGAATCCCGCGGAATACGGTATTCCAGATTATCCTCCACCAGCCCCACCAGATCCCCAATTAGCTGGGAATGCTGCTTCACCTCGGAGATATGGCGATTGCTAAGCGCACTGACAATATGCAGAGCTACGAAGCCGATCTCATCCGGCGGCAGCGTCACCTTCATCGCCTCATTGATCCGCTCCACCGCATATTCCGCCAGACTGTATTCCTCCGGATAAATCTCCCGGGTCTCGTACAGAAACGGATTATGAATAGCCATATGCTGCTCGCTTCTGCGGATCGCGAAGGATATATGGTCGGTAAGGGCAATATGGATATGCTCATTCAGCGTCTGTCGGCTGCTCTGCATAATGTGCAGCACAATCTCCTGAACCACCTCAATCAGCTTCTCGTCTACCTGCGGCACCAGCTGCTTGTATTGCTCCTGCTCCTCCTGGCTGCGCAGGATGAACATCTTCTCTACAGAGGACAGATTGATCCGGTCCCGCGTTTTACGGTTGAAGCCGATCCCCTTGCCGATCACCACAACCTCGGCATACTGGGGATGCTCGGCAATGATCACGTTATTATTAAGCACCTTGCCCACGGTAATGCTGCTCACTGACGACACCTCTTTTAATTCCGAATCCTGATCCATTCCAGCAGCACGATACATGGTTCAACGTGTGATTCGTTACTTAAGCTCCTATCATAACATCAAGAATCTCAAATTAGAAGTGTGTTGCAAGCGGACTCAAGGCTCATTTCATTTCACCCGAAACGTCCGGCCTGAGAACCTGTACACCATAATCAGGGCAGCCAGCATATACACCACAGCAGAGAGTACTACAATCATAGCAAACATTCCAAGCTCACTCTTGAACTGCATCGCGATGAATCCTACCCCCAGCACCACACTGTTCACAATCGTGAAGAACGGATTCTTCACATTGAGCTCTGTGCTATAGGGCTGGAAGATATAGTACATGAACAAATGATGCACCGAGAAGAACAGTGACAGCGCCACAATCGTCACGCAAAAGAGTACAGCATCCCCCGCGCCCCAGCTCTCTGCTGACAGCAGCAGCAGCAAGTTCACCGCCAGGCAGATCGCAGCAGCCGGGATCAGATTAAGCATGCTGATACGCAGCAGCCTGATGCGGAAGTTGCTTAGAATCGCCGATTGTTCACGGTAGAATCCGTAGCGCAGCAGGCTGAGATCACAGTTATAGAACATCGCCTTGCAGAGGCGTTCGCCAATGGACGTATAGTTCATAATGATCAGGAAGGTCGGCAATGCGGTAATCAGATAATGAGTCAGTTTGGTAAAAGCGGTCTGGGACAACAGCATCGTCAGCAAAGCAGCTACAAAGAGCGAGCCAATGATAACCAGCCTGCGCTCTATCGGACTGGTGATCAGCCGGCGGTGACGCGAGAAAAAGATGGCATTCAGGTAAGCATACCCGCTTTTCCCCTCGAATTGGCCATGATTCAGTTGTTCCGCCGAGTAGTGCTGATCTTGGGTGGCCACATCCTTAACCCTTGCCTCTTTCATCATCCGGCCCATGTCGAGCAGCGGATCATCGATTTTGGTGACGGCATCGACGGCATTCGTATAGTCCTTATAACGGGCGATATAGACCGCGCTTAAGGTTCCCAGCACCAATACGCTTAGCACCACAGGCAAATTGAACAGCATTCCTCTCTCTACTACCGCAAATCCGGGGAGCAGCGGAAGATAGGCCAGCAGATATCCAGCGCCGATGGCGGTCCAGATCCAGCTTGTTTTTTTGACAATAACAATGCCGTAGCGGTCAAACACCCACAGATGCAGCGCCTCGCAAGCCGTACGCCAGAACGTCAGCAGCAGCGTAAGAACCGCCCCATGCCACAGCGGAGCACCGAGAAGACTCCCGAAGACCAGCATCGCCGGAATAAAAGTAACCAGAAAGCTGATCCCGCGTAAGGTCAGTGTGGTCCGCATATACCGCTCTGCCGGCAGCCTCATCAGCTTCACGAATATGTATTTATCCCGCTTCGGCTCCAGAATAACTGCGCTGGAAACTCCGGACGTGAAGAAGCTAATACACAGCAGCATCTGCAAATAAAGCTGGTATTGTACCGAAAGGGTTAAGGATATATCTTGTCCTATCAGCTTCACTGGAAGAAAGATCATTATGCCCAGATAAGTGAACTTCGTCACAAAGGCCATAAGGACCTTCAAGATATGCACGATAACAGATAAGGTCTGCTTCAGCTTGGTCTCCGAATAGACCGTGGCCGGGATCAGCTTGCCCAGCACTGGGAGCTTACGGATATAGAACATCAGCCGGTTGGCGCCGGACATCCCCCGTACTTCCAGAATCGCCTTCAGCGTCCTAATCATGATCCTCATCCTTCAACAGGGCAATAATCTGCTCTTCAAATTCCGGACTGTGCAGGGTCTCCGCCGGAATCTCGCGCAGCGTGCCATTATTCAGAATAACCAGCTCATCGCAGAGATCGGCTGCCAGCTGCAGAATATGAGTGGAGAAAATAATGATATGATCCCGCTTCATCTCCCGCAGCAGCTTCTTGATCTCCAGCGCCACTACCACATCGAAAGAGGTTAACGGCTCATCGAGCAGGATCAGCGGCGGGCGGGAAATGATAAAGCACAGCATCTGAATTTTGTTCTTCATCCCGTGGGAATAGCCTTTGATCAGACGGTGTCTGTCCGCCTCCTCGAAACGGATGATATCGAAATACTCCTCGATGGTCCGGTCCGCTTGTATCTTCCCCTTATTGATGTCCATGTAGAATTTCACAAACTCATAACCGGTCAGGAAGTCAGGCAGAATCGGCAAGGAGAATACGTAGCCGATCTCTTCCTCAAGCAGCGGAAGACTCACCTCATCTCTGCGCAGAAAAGCGCCGCCGCTATCCATTTGGATCTCCCCGCTAAGGCAGTTGAATAACGAGGTCTTTCCCGCACCGTTGCGGCCGAGCAAGCCGTATATCTTGCCCTGCTCAAAGGTAAAATCAATCCCCTTCAGCACCTCCCTGCCGTCAAAGCTCTTGCGTATATTATCCAGTATAAGCTCCATACCTGCCTCCGTTTCAGCGCGAATGATAGGGAAATCTCTGTTGCGCGGCTCATATTAAAAAAGGTACGGCCGGCGGTTATTGCTGCCTGCCATACCTTGGTGATTTGCTCTTATCCTTCAGGATGTTCCGAAGGTTGTACCGGAGTGACCGGTGCAGCCGGTGCTGGTCTGGTGACGACAGAGGTTATGGGTGCTGCTGTGTGTTTGACAACCTCATTCTTATCAGACTTGCCCTTGGTCAGCCCTTTGATCAGCGCCTCGACATCAATTCCGGACACGCTCTTCAGCATCTCAGGGGCTGTGGACATCAGTTGGGTCACATAATTACTGACACGTGCAGCTCCTTCACCGTTGCCGGTATCCACCACAGTCAGCTTGTCGATAGACGCCAGCGGCTCGGCAATCTTCCCGGCCAGCTCAGGCAGCATTTTGACGATAATATCGAGAACCGCCGCTTCCCCGAATTTCTGGAAGGCTTCTGCCAGCTTCTCCTTGGCTTCCGCTTCGGCCAGACCGCGCAGACGGATAACCTCGGACTCTGCTTTACCTTTGGCCAGCTCTGCATCCGCAATTGCCTGACCTTCCAGACGCTTCTGCTCGGAGGTTGCCTTAGCCTGAGTCTCAATACTGTACTGCACGGCATCGGCTTCACGCATGCGCTTGGCCTTGTCGGCTTCCGCCGCCTGCTCTACCGCATAACGGTCTGCTTCCGCTTTCTTCTTCACTTCAGCGTCATACTGCTTCTCGCGTACCTGGATTTCCTTGGCCTGGATATCGATTTCGCGTTCCTTGCGGACCAGCTCAACCTTCATCTGCTCTTCCACCACGGTCTGCTTGGCACGCGCCTCCTGAATGTGGTACGCCTGGTCGGCTTCCGCCTTGGCGGTATCCTGGTCACGCTTGAACGCGGCTACCTTGAGCTGATTCTCCTTCGAAGCTTCGGCAATATTGGTATCACGCAGCAGCTCCGCCTTCTGCCCCTGCTCCTCGGCATTGGCCTTCTGAATCCGCGCGTCACGGACAGCTTCCGCTTCGGCAATCTCCGCATCACGCTTCACTGCGGCAATCCGCGGTTTACCCAGCGCTTCCAGGTATCCGTGCTTATCACGTACATCCTTGATGGTAAAAGAGACAATCTGGAGTCCCATCTTCTTGAGGTCACGGGCGGCAACACCCTGAACCTCCTGGGCGAAACGGTCGCGGTTACGGTAGACCTCTTCTACGGTCATCGTACCGAGGATCGCCCGCAGATGTCCTTCCAGCACTTCCTGCGCTTCACTCTTCAGGGATTCAATCGGCTTGCCCATGAACTGCTCGGCTGCCGTTGCCACATCTTCCGTGGAGCTGCCTACCTTGATGATGGCGACCCCGTCGGCAATGACCGGCACGCCTTGCTCCGTATAGACCTCCGGGGTCGTCACATCGAGCTTGTGGGAGAGCAGAGACATGAACTCCGCCTTCTGGAAGACGGGCAAAATGAATGCACCGCCGCCGCGGACGATTTTGATTTTGCGGCCGGAGCCGTCATCTGATATATGATTGTTGCCCAGGAAGGAACCGGTGACAATCATGCCTTCATCCGGGCCAACCGTCTTGTAACGCGCCCAGAAGGCGAGTCCGAGAACAAGCAGTACAGCGATTACTATCGCAGGTATAAATAGGGATTCAGGAATATTTTCTAGATTCATCATCAATCCACTCCTTTTCTCTCTTCGAATTCAGACACAAGTGCTACACCTTCACGTACCTCAACTACTACAACCTTGATCCCGGCCGGCAGTGCATGCTGCTCGAAGCTGGCCGCCGTATGCAGGCTGTTGCCTGCACCGAACTTCACCATAATCTCACCGTAGCCCACGCCGGGGACCGGGACGGTAACCTCACCGATTCTCCCCGGCAGTTCACTCATGGAGAAGCCGTTCGACATTTCGCTGTTCCTCATTGGCTTCACCACCACCAAATGCATCAATACGCCCATGAATGCCGCAACCAGCAGGGACAAGGCAAGAATCACGCCATCTTCCAGTCTGCTGTAGCGGTTAAGCAGCATACCTGCTCCACCGAATACAGTTATCCCTCCTGCCAATAGGGTAGGATTCAGGAAATCAAAGGATACGATGTCAAAAATCCCGTCCAGAGCACTCCCAATCAGGTCGCCTACCACTACACTGACTACAGCAAAAAGAATGCCCAGCGCCAAACAGCCCAAATACAGCGTTTGCATGTTAGTCTCCTCCCGTCATTACTTCCGGACTGTCATACTAGGTTAAACGCAACTGCCATGCCCTTGGTTTCACAAAGTTGGGTATTGCTCTCATTAATGTATGCCGGGAGCGGGAAAATTAACAGACAAAAGAAGCCGCCCCCGTAGATGGGGAGCGGCTTTACTATCGATGGCTAGCTTACAAAGCCAGCTTATAAATTTCAACAACGTCCTGACGCTCCAGCTTGCGGAAGTTGCCGAACGGGCCGAAGCGGACCGCCTTGTCAGCCATACTGCCGATTTCGCTGTCGTCGATATCATAATCGCCGAGAGTCTTCGGAGCACCAATGGAATCCCAGAAGCTGCGGAGCGCTTCAATGCCTTCGAGGCCGGTCTGCTCATCGGTCTTGCCGGCAGGGTCAATACCGAACACGTTCACAGCCAGCTGGCGGAAGCGGGCAGGATTCGTGCTGAGGTTATATCTCATCCACTGCGGGAAGAGAATCGCCAGGCCGCCGCCGTGGGGAATATCATACACAGCGGATACGGCATGCTCAATGTTGTGCGTAGCCCAGTCACCGGCAAAGCCCATACTGACCATTCCATTCAGCGCCATCGTCCCGCAATACATAATGGTCTCGCGCAGCTCGTAGTTGTTCAGATCCTCAATCAGCTTAGGAGCCGTCTCAATCACGGTGCGAAGCAGACTCTCCAGGAAGCCGTCCTGTAAAGGCGTATTGCTGTCAGTATGGAAATAATGCTCCAGCGTATGGGACATGATGTCCACCATACCGTACACTGTCTGGTCGCGCGGCAGAGAGAAGGTGTTCTCCGGGTCAAGGATCGAGAAGGCCGGATAGGCATGGATGCTGCCCCAGCCCATTTTCTCCTTGGTCACTTCATTGGTGATCACCGAGCCGTTGTTCATTTCCGAGCCGGTCGCTGCCATTGTCAGTACGGTTCCCAGCGGAAGTGCACCTTGAGGAGCGGCCTTGCGTTCTACAAAGTCCCACATATCCCCTTCATATTTTGCCCCGACAGCCACTGCCTTGGCACAATCCAGCACGCTGCCGCCGCCGACGGCAAGAATCAGGTCAATGTGATGCTCATGGCACAACGCTACACCTTTATGTACCGTCGAGAGACGCGGATTCGGCTCCACTCCGGCAAGCTCGGTAACTACGGCTGAAGCCGCAGCCAGCTCAGCAATGACGTTGTCGTACAGGCCGCTGCGCTTAATACTGCCGCCGCCGTACATCAGCAGTACGTTCTTACCGTATTTCGGCACCTCGGTACGGAGTGACTGCAATGTTCCCTGTCCGAAAATAAGCTTGGTAGGGTTATAAAATTCAAACTTGCGCATATGGGTAAACCTCCATGAGTATGTGAATGTGAAGCACTTGTCTATTATAGTCCTACTGCTTGGCGCATTCAAATCGAGCCGGACCGAGACAGCAAACCTTACTCCTCTACCCGTAAGTTGGACTGAGATTCCGTTATGTTGGCAAATTTGATCAAATGACAGGATATACGGACTGAGATTCCGTTAAGCGTCCTGATATCCGTCATTTTGCGCTCAAATGAACAAGATTAGCGCTTCTCACTCCGCTTCATCATTATTTATTAGTTTCTGAGGGATACAACGTCTTCTCAGTCCGTTTCACCCGCAGGCTTCAGTAATTAACCCACAATAGAGAGGAATATCCTCATTTCCCAATGATAAAAAATGCC
Source organism: Paenibacillus sp. FSL R7-269 (assembly GCF_000517865.1). NCBI lineage: Bacteria > Bacillati > Bacillota > Bacilli > Caryophanales > Paenibacillaceae > Paenibacillus > Paenibacillus sp. FSL R7-269. The sequence goes on along the minus strand of NZ_ASPS01000042.1, from coordinate 93,807 downwards.
CCCGCCAGATCCGGCAGGGACAGTACATTTTGCAAACATTAAGTTAAGTAAGGTCTCAGTTAAAACCGCTGCTGTTCAAGAACCGGCGGAAGGCCGCCTGCCCTTCCGGCGTGCGTTTGTAGACTCCGGCATGTTCCAGAATGTGAGTGAACTTCGTACCCACTTCATTCTGAATGGTCTTTACCGCTTCTTCGCGGTTCAGGGAGGTGCCGAAGCGGCTTACCAGTTCGGTAATCCAGGAAGTGTGCAGCGCCAGCGGATGCTCCTGGCCCTTGCTCTGGACATCTCCGAGAAGCGCGGTATCGCCTGCCAATATGCCAGCGATGGCGTCAAGCTCTTCCTTGAGCCGTCCCGGCAGAATCGCCAGACCCATCACCTCAATGAGGCCGATGTTCTCCTTCTTGATATGGTGCATCTCCCGGTGCGGGTGGAAGATCCCTTCGGGATATTCTTCGCTGGTCCGGTTGTTGCGCAGCACCAGATCCATCTCGTAGCCGCCGTCCTCTGCCCGGCGCACGATAGGGGTGACGGTATTATGCGGCACGCGCTCTCCATCCTCTTCACTGAATGCCAGCACTTCGGCGGAGGGATCGCTGTACGTCTTCCAGGATTCGTAGATATGGTTGCCTGCCTCCAGCAGCACCGCCGGATCTTCGGCATGCATCCGCAGCACGGACATCGGCCACTTCACAGTGCTTAAGCTGACACCGGGATATGAGGCATGTGTGAAGGTATCCTCTTTGGGTGCCTTCTGGATCGGGAACGTATGCCGTCCGCCCTGGAAGTGGTCATGCGTCAGAATGGAGCCGCCGACAATCGGCAGATCGGCATTCGAGCCAATGAAATAATGCGGGAAGGCTTCCACGAAGCTAAGCAGACGCTTCAGCGTATCCTTCGTCAGCTTCATCGGCACATGATCATGGTGGAACACGATGCAATGCTCGTTATAGTAGACATAAGGCGAGTACTGGAAGAACCACTTCTCGCTGTTCATCGTGAGCGGGATCACGCGCAGGTTCTGACGCGGCGGGTGATTGACCCGTCCGGCATAGCCGACGTTCTCGCGGCAGAGCTGGCACTTCGGATAGACCGGAGGAGGAAGCAGCCGGGCCATGGCGATTTCCTTCGGGCTTTTCTCCGGCTTGGAGAGGTTGATCGTCATCTCAATATCCCCGTACGGCGACTCCTGAAGCCAATACACATTCTTCGCTACACGGTCCATACGGATATAGTTAGAATCAATGCTCAGCTTATAAAAGCGGTCCGTTGCCGCCTGCACGCCCTGCTCCGCCCGGATCGCGGCGAACTCCGCATTCACCTCAGACGGGCGGGCCATGAGCAGGCCCATAATCTTGGCATCCAGCAGGTCGCGGTACGTATCCGTATTCTCCGGGATCAGCCCAAGACTGAACCCGTAATCAATCAGCTGGTCCAGCGGGGCCTGCGGGCTGTCCAGCGGACCTTCAGTGAACTCACCGGGATACGGCTCGCTGAAGCCGAACTGGTCCAGTAGTTCATTACGGCTGTAATCCACATCTGCGGGCTGGATAAGTCCCGTATGTCCGGCAAACAGAACCAGCTGTTCAATCGCATACAGCGCCTTCTCAGCGGCAGCAGCCGTACTATTATCGTTCTGCATTTCATTTCTCCTTCTATGGTGCCTTATGCGGCGCTTTACATTCTGTCTATTTCACCTTCGGGCAATAATTAGCCCTGCTGCTTACTCCCCGTACCCTTGCGGATTGGCGGAGTGCCAGCTCCAAGCGCTCTGAATAATGCCTTCCAGATCGGCATGCTGCGGGTCCCAGCCCAGAACCTTCCGGGCTTTGTCAGAGGAAGCGACGAGCACTGCCGGATCTCCGGCGCGGCGGTCCTGAACCACAACCGGAATATCCAGGCCGGTAACCTTCTTCGCAGTCTCAATGACCTGCTTCACAGAGAAGCCCAGGCCGTTGCCAAGGTTGAAGATATTGCTCGCACTGCCGCTGCGCAGATAAGTTACTGCACGGACATGCGCATCCGCCAGATCGCTGACATGGATGTAGTCGCGTACGCAGGTTCCGTCCTCTGTCGGATAGTCTTCCCCGAACACAGCGATATTCTCGCGCTGCTTCAGCGCAGCCTGGAGCACCAGCGGAATCAGGTGGCTCTCCGGACGGTGGTCTTCGCCGATCTTGCCGCTGGCGTGTGCGCCTGCAGCATTGAAGTAGCGCAGCGCTACGTATTTGATGCCGAGCACTTTGTCGAACCAGGCCATCATGCGTTCCATGGTCAGCTTGGTCTCGCCGTAGACATTCGCAGGCTCGGTACGGTCGGTCTCTTCGATAGGCACCTTTTCCGGTTCGCCGTAGGTGGCGGCAGTGGAGGAGAAGACGATTTTATCCACACCGGCATGCTGCATGGCTTCGAGAAGACACTGCGTTCCATAGACATTGTTATCGTAGTATTTAACCGGGTCCTTCATGCTCTCGCCCACCAGGGAGCTGGCTGCGAAGTGAATTACCGCTTCGATCTCATTCTCGGAGAACAGCTTCGCCAGCAGCGCCTTGTCGCGCAGGTCACCCTCGTACAGCTTGCCGCCCAGCAGCGCCTCCCGGTGCCCTGTCAGCAGATTGTCAATCACCACAACCTCTTCCCCGCGGTCCAGCAGCTCTGCTACTGTGTGTGAACCGATGTATCCTGCGCCGCCCGTTACCAGAATCGCCATCTTATTTCACTCCTTTCAATTCTTCCACGCCGTTGCCGATGCCGCATACATAGAATTCGCCGGTCAGACCGGTTCTGTTCTTGTAGGCTTCCCCAACTTCCGTTATGAACCGCTGCACATCATCCTCGTGTACCAGCGATACCGTACATCCCCCGAATCCTGCGCCGGTCATCCGTGAGCCCAGTGTGCCCGGAATGCGCTGCGCTTCTTCCACCATCACATCCAGCTCCTCGCAGCTGACTTCATAGAGGTCGCGGAGGGAGACATGGGAGTCATTCATGTACAGGCCGAACTGCTTCAGATCATTGTTCTTCAGCACCTCCACGGAGTCAAGCACACGCTGATTCTCCTCTACCACATGGCGGGCCCGGCGCTTTACAGTTTCATCCGTAATTTTGTCCTGCAAAAGCTCGAACTGCTCTGGCTTCACCTCAGCCAGATAGGACAGGGATGGAACCTCCTGCTTCAGAATAGCGAGCGCCTCTTCACATTGGCTGCGGCGCTCATTATACTTCGAGTCCACCAGGCCGCGCTTCTTGTTCGTGTTGCCGATGACCAGCTTATAGCTGCCCGTCACGAAAGGTACGAGGCTGTATTCCAGCGTATCGCACATCAGCAGGATGGCCTGGTCGCGCTTGCCGTTGGCCACAGCGAACTGGTCCATGATCCCGGAGTTCACGCCGACATACTGGTTCTCCGCGCGCTGGGACAGCAGAGCGATCTCCACCGTATCTGTGTCACCGCCAAGCAGCGTCAGGAAGGCGAAGCCGGTCACTACCTCAATCGAAGCGGAAGAGGACAAGCCCGAGCCGTTAGGAATCTCACCATGGAACAAAAGATCGTAGCCCCCGGATACCGGGTGACCCTTCTTAGCCAGCTCCACCATTACGCCGACCGGATAGTCCACCCATTCGCCGGTCTTGGCTGCACCGATGTCACTGAAATCGATGGAAGCTTCATAAGGGAAATTCGTGGATGCGAATTGAACCTTGCCGTCTGTACGCGGGCGCACGATCAGGGTGGTTCCGAAGTCCAGGGCTGCCGGGAAAACATAACCTCCGTTGTAATCCAGATGCTCTCCGATCAGATTCACGCGGCCCGGTGCGTAGAATACCCGCGCGGCTTCCCCGCTCTCCCCGTACTTCTTGATAAATGTACTGTTAAGTTCCTGTATGCTCATTATTGACACTCCATCCTTTCGCTGCTTGTGCTGGGACTTTGGATTATAGCTTGCGTCCTTCATGCTTACATTATAATAAAATCAGACTTGCCCTGATAATGCAATCATGTGTGCAATATATGGACAAATGTGACTTTCGTCTCTGAAGAGACTATACTCGGTAAGAAGAAAAGTGAACGGGCGCTCCCTATACACTTAGCTATGGAAGCGTTCTGATCCAGAAAGGCGGCTTGCAGTGCAACATACCTATTCAGTAGGATCAAATCCTGTATATTACGATAAGCAGCTGCTGCATGTACTCTTTGCAGGAGAGAGCCAGACGCTCCCGCTGCATCAGGCGGGTCCCAAGATCTACGATTACTATCTGCTCCATTATATTGAATCAGGCTCCGGGGTCTTCCGGACTGAGCAGCACACATACGAGCTGGGGGCCGGGGACTGCTTCCTGATCCACCCGGGCCAGCTGGTCAGCTATATTTCAGATCAGCTGGAGCCCTGGCGTTACCGCTGGGCCGCCTTCACCGGCGCTGATGCCGGGCAGCTTGCGCAGCAGGCGGGCTTCGCTCCGCTCGCCCCGGTGCTGTCTACCGCAGGCGGCAGTGTAATTCCCGGAGCGCTTGCCGGAATGATGTCCGCCTTCTATGCCAATAAGGAGAGCGCCGCTCTGACCTCTCTGGGTTACCTGTACCTCATCGCAGGAGAAGCGGCGGAGCTGCTGGTCTCCTCCTCCCGGCTGCCGGGTGCGGAATCACAGATCAAGCGGACAGTGAAGCAGATGATTCATTACATGGCTTCTCAGTATGCCCATCCGGTCTCAATTGAACAGATGTGCGGCAGTCTGGGCTATAACCGTGCTTATCTCTCCCGCATCTTCAAGCAGGAGACCGGGCTCTCTCCGGTCACTTACCTGCTGAAGCTGCGGGTGGAGAAGTCGCGCCAGCTGCTGCGTGAACGCCCCGAGCTGTCCGTAGAGCAGGTAGCGGCATCGGTCGGACTGACCGATGCCCTGTATTTCTCCCGGCAGTTCAAGCGCTTCTACCGCCAGTCCCCCACCGCTTACCGCCAGGCTACAGTGAACCCTGGAGAGAAATAGCCATATCGCCTAGAGCAACAGCCCGTCTCCTGAACAGGAAGCGGGCTGCTTGCGTTGTAATCTGTGGAAGCTGGACCTTAAGGCAACTCTTAGGTTGAGCGCCTTAGGCTTCACCCTCTGTCTTAAGGATCGTCTCGATCCGGTCCAGCTCCTCCTGCGTGAAGTCACTATGGGACAGCGCGGCGATATTCTCTTCGATCTGGCTGACCCGGCTGGCGCCGATCAGCGCCGAGGTGATCCGGCCGCCGCGCAGCGTCCAGAGCAGGGCGAACTGGGCCAGACTCTGCCCGCGCGCTACCGCCATCTGATTCAGCGCGTGGATTCTGCGCAGCACCTCCGGCGTAATCCGGCTCTCATTCAGCGCGGCCGAAGGTCCGGCTGCCCGGGAATCTCCAGGGATGCCGTTCAGATATTTATTCGTCAGCAGACCCTGCGCCAGCGGAGTAAAGGCAATACTGCCCACCCCATGCTCCTCCAGCACATCCTGAAGCCCGCCTTCAATCCAGCGGTCCAGCATGGAATACCTTGGCTGATGAATCAGCAGCGGGGTGCCCAGCTCCTTCAGAATCGCAATAGCCTGCCGGGTCTGCTCCGCTGTGTAGTTGGACAAGCCGATGTACAGTGCCTTGCCTAAGCGTACGGCATGATCCAGCGCTCCCATCGTTTCTTCCATGGGCGTGTCCGGGTCCGGGCGGTGGGAGTAGAAGATATCCACATAGTCCAGCCCCAGCCGCTTCAGGCTCTGGTCCAGACTGGACAGGATATATTTACGTGACCCCCAGTCGCCGTAAGGGCCGGGCCACATCGTATATCCCGCCTTGGTCGAGATTACCAGCTCGTCACGGTACGGCGCGAGATCCCGGGCCAGCACCTTGCCGAACAGCTCTTCCGCCGATCCGGCCGGAGGCCCGTAGTTATTCGCCAGGTCAAAGTGGGTAATCCCGAGATCAAAAGCGCGGGTAATCATCTCACGGCCGTTCTCATAAGCATCAATGCCGCCAAAATTATGCCATAGGCCGAGTGAGATGGCCGGAAGCTTGAGGCCGGACCTGCCGGTGCGGTTGTAACGCATCCCTTCATACCGTTCATCACTAGCCACATATACCATGTTAATCCCTGCCTCTCGTTTCTCTTTTGTGAATACCCTTCTTTAAACTCACGGCTTCATAAGTAATCTGGTTCTACAAAAAAAGACCGGGCGTTAGCCCAGCAGTCCCTGCACTCTACCCAGCACCTCTCCGATCCGCTCTGTAATAATCAGATCTGCATGATCGTCATACGGGGTAGGCTCGCCGTTAAGCAGTACAGTATTCTGCCCCCTGAAGTAAGTGACCAGGCTTGCAGCAGGCTGAACGGTAAGCGAGGTACCGCCGATAATCAGCAGATCCGCCGCTGCAATGGCATCCACGGCTTCAACCAGCACTTCATGATCAAGCGCTTCCTCATAGAGCACCACATCCGGCTTGATGATGCCCCCGCAGTCCTCACAGCGCGGCACAGAGCCTTCCTGCCCCAGCCATTCCTCCAGACCGTAGTAGCGCTGGCAGCCCATGCAGTGATTGCGGTGGATAGAGCCGTGCAGCTCCAGAACCCGGCGGCTGCCCGCAATCTGATGAAGGCCGTCGATATTTTGCGTAATGACCGCCTTCAGCCTGCCGCTCTCCTCCAGCTCCGCAAGCAGACGGTGGGCCCCGTTCGGCTTCGCTCCGGGATGAATCATCTTGCTGCGGTAGAAATCAAAAAAAATGTCCGGCGAGGACATAAAAAAGCTGCGGCTGAGCATCACCTCAGGCGGATAGGGAGAGTTGTGCTGTGTCTGGTACAGGCCGGCTGCCGAACGGAAGTCCGGGATGCCGCTCTCCGTCGATGTTCCGGCACCGCCGAAAAAGACGATATTATTGCTTTTTTGAATCCAGGAAGCCAGTAGCTGTAATTGTTCCATGATCTACACCTGTCCTCTCTGTACCTATTCGTCATGCATTCAGATCGTTATGCGGAGCGCCGGATAGCCGGATACCACAATGTCCGCATCCAGCAGATGGTCTGCCCCTCCGTCCGGTGAGATTCCGACCGCAAGCCGCAGGCCCGCCCCCCGGCCCAGCTGCATATCCGCATTGCTGTCACCGATAATAACCGCCTCTTCGGGCAGCAGCCCGAGCTCCCGGCAGGCCTTCTCGGCCATTTCCGGTGCAGGCTTGCCGTATTTCACCTGGTCTCGGGTAACCAACACCCCGAAGTATTCTGAAATACCAAGCCATTCCAGATGCTCGCGGGTGGTGGACAGATTGTCTGAGGTCACAACGCCAAGCTTCAGGGAAGCAGCGGCACACTGCTCCAGGAATGGCAATAATTCCGGCATAGGTACAGCCGTACGGCGGCGGCGAAGCTCATTCATGGCCTCCTTGGAGATGGCATTCACGCGCGTCACCGCTTCATTCCAGGGTACACCCGCTGTATAGAGCTGCCAGGCCAGAATCCCGGTGGATTCCTCAGCCGTTGCCATGGAAAGCGGACCGGCGGGATCATAACCGGTAATTCGTCCAGAAGCATCATGCGTCGTCCCCAGCACCGAAGCCAGATTGGCTCCCGTTACGGGCCTGCTGCCAATCAGAGTCAGCTGGCTGCCCAGCCCCTCAAGCACCAGCTCAGCCCAGCTGCCCCAGGTAGCCAGGAGATCAAGCAGCGTGCCGTCCTTATCGAACAGGATGCCGCTTACGGGAACGGAGAGTTCATTGATGTGCAATACAGGCATTCCAGCGCTCCTTCCGCATACGTTATATTACTTCAGGTATTCGTTAGTTCATTTGCTCTGGCGGAGATTCCCCAGCCAGTCCAGCATCGCCCGGACAGTCCGTGTCTGTTGTTCTTCTTCAGTAATCGTAGCGGTTCCGTCACCCTTTTGCGCGCCATAGCTGCCGAATTGGGCATGGTTACCGCCGTCAACCGACACATATACGGTATTGCCCGGCAAATAGGAACGTCCTTTGTTATAGCTCTTCTGGTCGACGACTTCATCCTGCGTACCAAGCACAGACAAGACGGACAACGTAGTGTCCTTCAGACTGCCTTTCTCATCGGGATACGAGGCCAGAAAAAAAACGCCTTCCAGTTGGCCGGCATGATCCGCAGCGAAGCGTGAAGCCATTACGCCGCCAAGCGAATGTCCGCCCAGGACGAAGGACTGCTTCGGATGCACGCGGATAATATCTTCGGCGGCATCCCCTTTGATTACAGCCAGATTAAGCGGCATTCTGGCAATGTAGAACGGGTGACCGGCTGCGGCAACTTTACGGGCCAGCGGCGCATATGCTTCCGCCTTGACCAGTGCTCCCGGATAAAAGATCACGGCGGTGCCGAGCACCACTGAGGGGTCGAACGAGATCCAATTGTCATTCTGTTCAACAGTGACTCCCCCGGCAGAGATCAGGGCGGTTTCAGCCCGTGCCTCCGGCTTATACGGGGTCAGATACCTCCATATAAACACTCCCGCCACCAGTAGAACCAACACCACTCCAATAAGCACACGGCGTCTGATTATATTCTTTTTCATTAGTGTTCACTCCCGATTCCTGCATACTGAAAATTATACGGGAATCGGTGAATTCAAACAACCTTCAAGACTTCGCCACATCTGGACCCAGACATTTCCAATGATAGGCTTGCTATTGTGATGTATTTCACAATTTATTGTCCGGAAATCATGTATTTTAAAATTAAAGTATCAACCCCCTGCAAACCTAATTTCATTGGAGGTTACGTCATGACCCGGGAAAGCCCGTTTGACACGCGCGGAGAGACTTTCTTTCTTAACCTGCGCTTCATGCTCATTGTAACTGTCTTTGTGGCCAATGCGATCGAACCCCTGATTCAAGAAATGAGCGGACTTCACACGCTTTACCAGTGGATCTTCAGTTTTCACATGCCGCTGTTTGTACTGGTGACCGGATACTTTGCCCGTTCAAGCTTACATGGAGCGCCTGGACGCAAGGTACTCCTGCAGATTGCCCTGCAATATGTTATTTTTCAGAGCCTCTACTCCCTACTTGACGCCTCCCTGTTTCATGTCAATAATATACAGCATTCGTTCTTCGCTCCTTATCTGCTGCTCTGGTTCCTGGCCAGCCACATCTGCTGGCGCCTGCTGATGCTGGGCATGAGCCGCTGGACCCGCAGCGCCCAACTGGCCTTCGCTGTTACCGCAGGGGTGGCCGTAGGTTATCTGCAACTGGTCGGGATCTGGTTCAGTATCAGCCGTACCTTTGTCTATCTGCCCTTTTTTGTGATCGGGTATCATTTCTCCTTCGGGGCTTTCGTGAAGCTGTATCAGCGGTATGTCAAAAGCATTGCCGCCGCCGCTTCGCTCCTGCTGCTCCTTGCTATCGGCCTGCTTGGCGGCGATCTCCCTATGGGCTGGCTATACGGCAGTATGACCTATATGCAGCTTGGCGCCCATGAATGGTATGCAGGTCTGTTCCGGCTGGCGGTTTATGGCCTGCAATTCATCGCCTCCCTGGCATTTTTGGGCCTGGTGCCTTACGGGTTAAGCCGCATGACCGGTCTGGGACGCCGCACTCTCTATGTTTTTCTGCTACATGGCTTTGTGGTCCGCACGGCGGTGATTTCCGGCTTGTATGCCTATATCGGCAACCCCGCCGGAGCAGCTCTGCTGCTCGCCGGTGCAGTAGGATGTACGGTTCTGCTCGCCCAGCCTGCGGTCAGACGTCTGTTGAACCCGCTCGTGGAGCCGTCCGTAGACTGGATGATCTCCCTGCAGCGTGCCGCCATCCGGCGCTCTCTATAAGAATGAAGCTGCTACGCTATATCAATTTGCCGAAGTCTATCCTATACGAAATAGGCTTCTTTCTGTATATTAGCCCAGACTTTACATGCGTGACCCGCCGACAAACTTCACATTGTCCGGTAGAAAAAAGAGCTTTTTTGTGATAGACTCTCTATTAACGTTCGTAACCAATCACCGCAGGCTACGTATATTTCGGGATTGCAATGCGTTAATGCGGCACTATATTCGCTTCACCAATACCGTTAGGGGGAAAAGTCATCATGGCAAACAAGAAAATGCGATCAGATATGATCAAAAAAGGCTTCGACCGCGCTCCTCACCGCAGCCTTCTGCGGGCAGCAGGCGTTAAAGAAGAGGATTTCGGCAAACCGTTCATCGCGGTCTGCAATTCCTATATCGATATTGTTCCGGGTCACGTGCATCTGCAGGAATTCGGCAAAATCGTGAAGGAAGCCATCCGTGAAGCCGGCGGGGTTCCGTTTGAATTCAATACAATCGGCGTAGATGACGGTATTGCCATGGGTCATATCGGTATGCGTTATTCGCTGCCAAGCCGCGAGATCATTGCCGACTCTCTGGAAACGGTAGTATCCGCGCACTGGTTCGACGGTATGGTGTGCATTCCCAACTGTGATAAAATCACCCCGGGCATGATGATGGGCGCGCTGCGCGTCAATATCCCGACGATCTTCGTCAGCGGCGGGCCGATGAAGGCCGGCGTAGACAGCAAAGGCAAGAAGCTCTCCCTCACTTCCGTATTTGAAGGCGTTGGCGCCCATCAGGTCGGCAAGATCAATGACGCTGAGCTGCTTGAACTGGAACAATTCGGCTGTCCTACCTGCGGATCATGCTCCGGTATGTTCACTGCCAACTCCATGAACTGTCTGGCCGAAGCTATGGGCCTTGCGCTTCCGGGCAACGGCACGATCCTGGCCGTAGCCGAAGAACGCAGAGACTTCGTCCGCAAATCAGCAACCCAGCTCATGGAGCTGATCAAGCTGGACCTGAAGCCGCGTGATATCGTAACCCAGGAATCGCTGGACAATGCCTTCGCACTCGATATGGCTATGGGCGGTTCGACCAATACAGTGCTGCATACCCTGGCACTGGCTCAGGAAGCCGAAATCGATTATCCGCTGGAACGCATCAACGAAGTAGCCAACCGGGTTCCTTACCTGGCCAAGCTGGCTCCGGCCTCCGATATCTTCATCGAAGATGTGGACCGGGCGGGCGGCGTAAGCGCCGTGCTGAACGAATTACTGAAGAAGCCAGGTGCAATCTTTGGTGATTGCATGACGGTTACCGGCAAGACATTGGCCGAGAATGTAACCGGTCATGAGATCCAGGATACCTCTGTTATTCATACCATCGACAACCCCTATTCCCAGGTAGGCGGACTGGCTGTACTCTATGGTAACCTGGCGCCGGAAGGCTCCATCATCAAAGTCGGTGCCGTGGATGCTTCTGTTGGCGGCTATCATAAAGGACCTGCCATCTGCTTCGACTCCCAGGAGCAGGCACTGGAAGGCATCGCGAACGGCAAGGTCAAAGAAGGCCATGTAGTCGTTATCCGTTATGAAGGTCCGAAGGGCGGTCCGGGCATGCCGGAAATGCTGGCTCCGACTTCGCAGATCGTCGGCATGGGTCTTGGCGCCAAGGTCGGCCTGATCACGGACGGACGCTTCTCAGGTGCCTCCCGCGGAATCAGCATCGGCCACATCTCGCCGGAAGCGGCTGAGGGCGGCCCGATCGCTTTTGTAGAGGATGGCGACATCATCGAGCTGGACCTCAATAACCGCAAGATCGAGCTGCTGGTTGACGAGGAAGTGCTGGCGGTCCGCCGCCAGGGCTGGAAAGAATTCGAGCCGAAGGTGAAGACTGGTTATCTGGCCCGTTACTCCAAGCTGGTTACCAATGCAAGCAAAGGCGGCGTGCTGAAGATCTAATCGTTAGAGCCGCAGTTTCAGCCCGGGGCCTAAGCGGGAGAGATAAGTAATGAGGATAACAGCAGTTCCAATCGCGAATGCGGCCGGGACTGCTGTTTTTTGTTGCAGGAATTACAACCTTGGGCGCAAGTGGACCAGGTATCTGGAGGAATTGTTGTATGAACTACATCAATGATCACGCTAAGAAGTGAATTGGTAGAGGAATACTGTCTTTTGTGCAACAATTGCGCGTTGTTGCCCCTTTGAGGAGTAAAATGTTGCATAATGTGCAGGAACTAAAAAACCGCCAGCCCATATAGGCCAGCGGAGATCTGTAATCAATATAAGTGCTGTATACTGCTTATGCTCGTCTTCAATGAACTGCCGTTGCTCCAGGCAGCTCAGCTTCAAGCGTCAGCTCCTCTTCGTGTACCCGCTCCACCGGCTTCTGCGGCCGCCGCTGGTTCATCTGGTTCAGCAGCTGCGACACCGGCATCAGCATCATCTTGGGCACCAGCACCTCACTGCGCACCTTGAGCCTTGCCCCGCCTGAGGGGTGGATGACGCTCAGCAGAACACTGAGATAGAATTTGGTTGAGCGGGCGAACAGGCCGCTGGGCAGGTCTACCACCATGAAGCCGAATTTCTCCGGCCCGCGGTTGATCATGCTCACGCCGTAGAGCGCCTTGGCCTCGGCCAGCTCGAGTTCACCGGCAATATGCCCTGCAAGCAGCGGCAGATCCTTCTCCATCCGGCGGATCATGCGGATCGCCAGCTGTGCCGGAGAACGGGAATGAACCCCCAGCTCGAATAGCTGCCTGTTGTCGATATGCAGCTCAATGACCTTGTCGCCTTTACTCAAGGTCTCGCCGTTGTCCATCATCACCGTATTACCCTGATATTTGCGAAGACGGTAATGAAGGAACGGATCTGCAGGCGTGATCGTCTTGAGCTGGAACATTAGCTGGAACAACTTCTCCCACGCCAGCCACAATCCGACAAGCAGCCGCTTGCCGAAGGACAAATGCGTGATCGGAGAGCGCTGCACCGCCTTGATCATCTCGTCAATCCGGACGCTGCTCAGTCCGCGACGCTCGGCTTCGGCGAGCATCCGCTCCAGCGCAATCAGCATATGCTCCGGTGCATTCGGATCGGCGCCCATCGTCGTCCCGCAGTCATGCAGCAGCAGCACCTCACCCGGACCGAGCTTCGCAATGAGCTTCTCGGTCAGCTTTTCCGCTCCAAGCTTCTCCTTCCAGTCGCCGAACATCGCCGACCACAATACAATCTGCACCTGACGGCGCTTGGAGAAGTCGAACAGGTTCACGATCCCCCAAGGAGGACGGTAATAGGTGCTGCGCTCGCCGGTAATGGAGAAGATGATCTCGTCTGTCTGGTCAATCTGCTTCCTCACCGTGGCGGGACGCATGAGCCAGTTCGTCTTGTGCACATAATTATGAATTCCGATCAAATGCCCTTCGTCATGCATTCGCTTGATGATCTCGGGATGCTGCTCCGCGTGGGAGCCAACGACAAAGAATGTCGCCTTCGCATCGTAGCGTTTAAGCAGATCGAGCAGCAGAGGTGTGTAATGCGGGTCAGGCCCGTCATCAAAGGTTAGACCATAATCCGTACGCCCAATCCCTTTGCGGAAGACACGATATCCAAATAAACGGCTGATCATTCCGGGAATAAAAGCATAAAAAGTAGAGATATAAAATAGCCAGAGCAGCAAAGTCTGCATGTACAATCACCGCTTTTCCAGAGTTGACTTTGGCTCGCCCTACGTCTGATAGGAGATAGATGTGATACGGCCAAGTAGAGTAAGTAGAAGCGACAGCTTTAAAAAACATCACCTCCTAGTTTAACACAGCTGTCAAAGAAATAGACGTTTTTTATTAAAATCGTGTACAATGAGTTGAAGTGCCGGTTACAAATTTTTCTTCACAAAGGGGTCGTTTAAATCTATGCTGCCGCTGTACAAAAAATATTGGCGCACCTTTTTCGACATTGGACTGCTTGTTCTAACTGTATATTTAGTGATGCTCGGCTTCAGCAAATTGTACCAGCTGGCTGCGCCGGTGTTCCTGTCGTTTTTTGTGTTTCTGCTGATTGAACCGCTGGCCCGCTTCCTGAACCGCAAGGGTATGGCTAAGCCCTTCGCCTCCGCGATCTCTGTAGTCCTCTTCCTGGTCATCCTGCTGGGCGTACTATTCGGTGCCGGACTGCTGATTACGACCCAGGCGATCCACCTCCAGAATAATCTGCCCAAATATACATACGTGGTCCAGCAGCATTTCACAGAGACTACGACCTATCTTCAGCACAAAATCGATTCGCTTCCATCCGATGTGACGGATAAGCTGAACGGTTATTTCACAGATGCCACCAATATTCTCTCGAAGTGGATGGTCGCCTTCTTCAAATATATGGTCGGAGTGCTTGGCTCTTTCTCTTCCTTTATGGCTAATTTCGGGATTGCGATTATTCTCGCCTTTTTCCTCAGTATGGAGATCAAGGACTGGCGCAGAATTGCTCACGAGAAGCTGCCGAAGACGTTCAAGACAGCCTACGCCTTCCTGCAAGGGAATGTGTTCAAGGCGATCGGTTCTTATATCAAAGCACAGATGATCCTGATCAGCATCACCTTCGTCATCATTCTGGCTGGTCTGCTGATTCTCCAGACGGGCAATGTGCTCACCATAGCGCTGGTCTGCGCCGTGGTCGATCTGCTGCCGCTGCTCGGGGTACCTGCGGTGCTGATCCCTTGGATCATCTACCTGTTCATTGTCGGCAATACGTCACTGGCCATCGGGCTCATCGTTCTGCTCGCGGTGGTAATGGTAGTAAGACAGCTGCTGGAGCCCAAAATCACAGGGAATTCGATTGGTGTCTCCTCGGCCTTCCTGATGCTCTCCTTCGTGATTCTGTCCTCCTCCCTGTTCGGCATAGCAGGACTCATTCTGTCGCCGATTCTGCTGATTCTGCTCAAGGAGCTGCTCCAGCAGGGATATCTCCAGCAGTGGATCTATCTGCCGCAGGAGGAGTTCGTCGTCTCGCCCTTCGCGGCCTCGGGGACACCTACGGCAGGCGCTCCCGTAAGCAGCGGAGACGGTCCGGCCGGGAATGCCGGGTCTAATGCAGAGCCTGCCGGTCCAGGCCCTCAGGCGCCGGTTGATCTGCCTTCCAGACCCGACAACAGGTCGAACACCTGACCGAATAGGCGGGTGGCAGCCTGCGGACTGTCTGGAGCCACATTCTCTATCGCCACAGACACCGCATATTTCGGCTGGTCCACCGGACCATAGCCGATGAACCATTGGTTATTGCGCGGTGTGCCATGTACCAGCGTCTGAGCCGTGCCTGATTTGCCGGCGAGCGGCCAAGCGGAAGGCTTCAGCATGCGGCCTGTGCCCTCTGTGACTACGCTGCGCATCATGCCCAGCAGCACTCGGGCAGTGGCCGGAGAGATCCGGCCCTCCGGCGCAGGCGCCAGATGTCCCGGAAGCTCCTTAAGCGTCTGTCCATTAGCAAATGCAACCCGCTCCAGAATTCGCGGCGCTCTCACCTCGCCGCCATGCAGCAGTGTGACGACCAGATTCGCCGCCTGCAGCGGAGTGATCCGGACATCGCGCTGGCCGATCGCCGTCTGGACTCTCGCCCCGCCGTCATCCGGCAAGAGCGTGGTGAAGATGGTTCCAGGCTGCTCCCCGGCCAGCGGCCGGAGCAATGGCAGACCGAGCGTATTCTCCGCCTGCCACCCGATGCTCCGGCCCAGTCCCAGGGCAAGCGCAGTAGCTTGGAGCTTCACACCGCTCAACCGCTCGGCCAGCGTAGCAAATACAGTATTACAGGACACGGCGAACCCTTGCTTAAGCGAGAGGGCGCCGTGTCCTTTGCCGTGCGGACAGGACAATCCGTATTTCGCATACGCTCCTGCACAGAAGAAGGGCTCCTCCGGTGTGGTCAGCCCGGCTTCAAGCGCCGCAGCGGCCGTAACTATTTTGAAGATGGAGCCTGGGGCTGCCGCTTGAAGAGCACGGTTGTTCCATTCTCCGCCGTGCGGTGAGACCTGCTGCGGATTGTAGAACGGTAAGGAGACCATCGCTGCGATATCACCGCTCCGGCTGTCCATGACCACAATCGCCCCTTCCTTCACCCCTGCTTCCGCCGCCAGCTTCTCAATACTCTCCTGAAGCTTCAGATCAATTGTGGTATATAAAGACAGCGGATAATAGGGGTTGCCCGGCGCTTTGACTGTGATCGGGCTGCCCGGAACCCGTTTGCCGCGTGCATCAACCTGGGCAACGGCCTCCGTGTGCCCCACCCCCTGAAGCAGCGGCTCTAGCGTCTTCTCCAGCCCGTCTGTGCCGGTTCTTGGAATTCTCAGTCCTGTGGGGGATTGGGTGATAGCTTCCCCCGAAGCTTCAGACAGATAACCGAGCCACTGGCGGCCGGAGGCAGCCCCGTTATATCTGCGGGCAAAAGGCAGCGCCTTGACGCCTTCGATCGCAAGCGCCTCTACTTCTCTAGCCTGCGGCAGAGTCAGGGCCAGCGGACCGGTGCCTTGGCCGGAAGGCCAGAGCAGCGGCTCCTTCAGCCCTAGCCGTCTTGCTTGCAGCTGACTGTAGCTGACGCCAAGAATCTCCGCCAGCCGGTGAAGCTGCTGGTCATCGTTATATTCACCGGCACCATGATGCCGGTGAAGCTCCTCCTCCGGCGGGAACAGCGCAGCCGTCCAGACCGTCTCTCCGGCCAGCGCTTCCCCGTTCTTCGCATACAGCCGCCCTCTTCCGCTATCCAGCACGGTTTCCCGCTCACTTTGCAGCTCTGCCATCTGAGCTACTGTGTAGCGGGTGCCGCTTACTACGCTGTCCTTCAACAGCAGCTGTACCCAGGCCAGCCTGATCATCAGGCCCGCCAGCAGCATGCACAGGATCAGGCAACCCCAAAATATACGTTTATGAATCAGCTTGTGCAATTGCTATTCCTCCATCAAGTGGGCTGCAGAACCATGGCTAATATTATACCCACCTCATGAAGCAAAATAACCCTAGCGGGTGAACGATGCTGATGCCTCATACCACGTACTGGCAGCGCTTCACGTTTCTTCGTCTGCTTTCATCCTGGCGGGCGTCAGCGTTAACCAGGGGGAGCGTGGATATCACACGCCCCGCACCTGTCCAATGTGATCGATTTTTCGATTACATTGGGTCCGCGCACTCCCGACCCGCCCAATATGTTCGTTTTTTCGCATACAAAAAAACCGCCCTCCATGTAGAAAGGCGGTTTAAATAAGTTAGGCTCACACGTTGAACTTGGATAATCGCTCCCGCAGTCTGGAGGAAGCATTCTCCAGCTTACTGGAGAGGGTAACCAGATACTCGCTTACATTCTCCTGTTCACCGGTCAGGGAGGCTACCTCTTCAGAGGCGGCCGAGGATTCTTCGGCGAAGGAGCTGACATTGCCTATAGTCTCTGACAAGACTTGCTGCGAGTGGTTCAGGCCATCAATCGAAGAAGTTACCGAATCCAGCCTGGTGATCAGCTGATGCATCTGCCCCTGTACACTAATGAAGATCTCACTGGTGTTCTGAACATAGTCCATCTGCTCCCCGAACAGCGGCGCAACCCCGGATAAGGCGTCTACCGTCTCATGCATATCCCGCATGATCCGGTCCGTAATCTCGCCCACAACGGCAATGGAACGCTTGGACTGCTCCGCCAGCTGGCGGATTTCATCGGCGACCACCGTGAAGCCCTTGCCCGCTTCGCCTGCCCGCGCCGCTTCAATAGTAGCGTTCAGCGACAGAATATTGGTCTGCTGGGTGATGCTCTGCATGACCTCCAGCACCTGAATGACCGATGAGGCGGTATCCTTAAGTTCATTCACCTTAAGAACCAGCTTGCCTGTCCTGTCGCCAGTCTCTTGTGTTCTGCCCAGCAGCTCCTGCAGCTTGATTACCCCTTCTGCACTGGCTTGCTCCACGCTGTGCGCGGTTCCGCCAATCTCATGTGCCACTGCAATGACGGCTTCCATCTGCTCCGAGATCTGAGCAGTCATCTCATTCCCCCGGTCCGCTTCCAGCGAGAGACTGCCTGCACCTCCGGCAATCTCTTCCGTGGCTGCGGCAATATCCTTCGCTGCCACCGCTGTGTCCCGGGAGGCGTTGCCAAGGGCTTCCGCTGCTTCCGTAACTTCACGCGCGGTCTCATTGGTGTGGACGACCAGCTCTGTAATCTGCTCCATCATCAGGTTGAAGGAGCCGGACAGCTGGCCTATCTCATCACGGGTGACGACATCAGTGCGTACGCGCAGATCCCCGTCTGCCCCCTTGACCATCAGATCCCGCAGCCGTGACAGCGGACGCGAGACCATCCGTACCATCCAGAGTCCAATCAGCACGGCAACAGCGGCAGCGGCTGCCACTGCTATGTAGGTCGTGTTAAGAATACGTTCCGCATCCTTGGTCAGATTGCCGGAAGGCACCACACCAAGCAGTCTCCAGCCGGAGGTATGCAGCGTGCCGTAGACGGCAAGTATGGATTTGCCCTTCTCATCCTTGGTCGGCAGAGAGCCGGAGGTATCACTTAAGCCCTTGAACAGAGTGCCGCCCAGGCGCAGATAGGTGTCCGTCTCCTCTTGCTGGGAAGAGGCGATCAGCTCATCTGTGGCCGTCAGCAGCTGGATATAGGAACCCGGACCCAGATCAACCATTTTCAGCTGGCTGTCAAGCTCTGTAGTCTTAATATCGCAGACTGCCAGATAACCGGAGTGACCCGCTTCCGCCGCTACAGACTTAGCGAAACGCACCACTCCTGCGGCCTCTCCCTGCTTCAACGCTTCGGTAATCCACTGGCTCTGCGGCTTCTCCTGCAACTGCTTGTACCATGCTGCATCACGGATCGCCGCCAGGAAATCATTATCCACTTCACCAGCTCCGGCCGCGGGCAAGACTTCATTCAGCGGAACCAGATACACTGCCTGCACCCCGGGTACAGCCGTGAGCCATTGATTGAGCTCCCCGTTAATCGTCTTGGACAGCTCTGTGCGCTTCGCTGAATCTGAGGCAGCAAGACCTTCCAAGGCAATTGCCTGTTGAATATCATCATTGTAGAACAGCTGACCCAGATTATCTTCATAGCGCAGCAGGATCACATCCAGCTTCTCTGCCGCCTGCTCCACGGTCTGCTGATTAGCGGACAATGCATTGTTCTCAATCGTATGTCTGGCCACAGAGTAAGAAATATACCCCAGAGACAGCACAATTCCCATCGTCGCGATGAAAAACACCAGAAAGAGCCGCATCCCCAGCGACTTGGAGGGATGCAGCCGAGTAAGAATAGATGTACTGCGAACTGTTGACTTGCTCAAAAAATCACCGCCAGATTCTATGTATTCTTGAACGGAAGGAACCCGTTACAAGGTCATGAACATCTGAAGCGTCCGATCAGAAAGATAGGGAAGATATTCATGACCATACTCATGATATACTAACAGATCTTTTACGGCTGTGATTTTGTTGTATGCGGCGAATTGTGTAGATGGCGGACAGACCGTATCGATAAGACCGGTTACCCATAATACCCTGCCCTGTATACGTCCGGCTAAATTCTGGATGTCAATATAACCGAGCCGGTTAAAAATCTCTTCCTCCCGCAGATGATGCGGATCAAAGAAGCGGAAGTAATAGTTAATCTCCTCATAAGCAGAGGTTGTAATATCCAGCGCCCAGGCTCCTTTGTAATCAGAGAGGAACGGATAGACCGGAATGGCCAGCCTGATCCTTGGCTCCAGGGCAGCGCAGGCAACCGTGAGTGCACCGCCTTGGGAACAGCCGAACGCACCCACCCGCTCGGGGTCCACCTCCGGCATAGTCATCAGAATCCGCGCCGTCTGGACCGTATCCAGAAACACGTTGCGGTAATACAGCTTGTCGGGGTCCGGATCATCGATGCCCCGAATGATATGGCCGCGGACAGTCGTTCCCCGGACGGTCAGATTATCCTCGGACAAGCCGCCCTGCCCCCGGCAATCCATGGCCAGCACGCTGATTCCGTGAGCAGCGTAAGCCACCTTCTCCATCCAGTCCCCGCTGTCGCAGGAATAGCCGTGGAACATTACAACTCCGGCACCTTGGCCTGCTCCTGCCTTCTTCGGTCTTGCATATTTACAGTGCACTCTGGCACCGCCCACTCCGGTAAAATGCAAATGAAAACACTCAGCAAGCTCACTGGTAAATTCAGCAGGTACAAGTTCATAAGCCAGTGTCTGGTCATCCAGCTCTTGAAGTGCACGCTCCCAATAAGCATCAAAGTCACCGGGCTTCGGGCTGCTGCCCTGATAATCCAGCAATTGCGGTAGTGCTCTTTGGTTCATCTGAGCGTCTCCTCTCCGGTTGTCACCCTATATTCTGCCGGGACCGGCATCATCGCCAACCTCTTCATGAGTCTCAATGACGTAGTTAACGATATCCTGGACAGTGGTGTAGGCAACACCAACATAGGTGTCCGCAGCCCCGTAATAGATGGCAATCCGGCCGGTATCCGCATCGCTCAGCGCTGCACAAGGGAAGAGTACATTGTTGACGAAGCCTCTTTCTTCATACCATTCCTCCGGTGTCAGCACGAAGTTCCGGGAGCGGTATTTCACTCTCGAAGGCTCATCCGCATCCAGAATCACAGCGCCCATGCTGTAGACAAGGCCGTTACAGGTCCCTGTAACCCCATGGTAGAACATCAGCCAGCCTTCCGAGGTCTCAATGGGCGCAGGACCGCCGCCGATCTTGGTGCTCTGCCACCAGCCTTGTCCGCCCTTGGTCATGACATGGCGGTGCTTGCCCCAGTACACGAAGTCAGGGCTCTCGCTGAGGAAGACATCACCGAACGGAGTATGTCCGCTGTCGCTTGGACGGGAGAGCATAACGAAATTGCCGCCTATTTTCTTCGGGAACAGCACGCCGTTGCGGTTGAACGGCAGGAACGGATTCTCCAGACTGACGAAGCTCTTGAAATCGTGTGTCTTGGCAACGCCGATCGCCGCACCGTAGAAATCCGTGCACCAGATGATGTAATAGGTATCCTCCACCTTCACCAGACGGGGATCATACGCGTAACGCGGCATGTACGGTTGGCCAGCTTCGTCTATGAATTGGATCGGCTGCTCATCAATGACCCAATCCAGGCCGTCCGTGCTGCGGCCCATCCGCAGATGGGGGCGGGTTGTGTGATCTTCCACGCGGAAGACTCCAAGGAAGCTGCCCTCGTAAGCGATTACCGCGCTGTTGAAGATACGGGCGACGCCTTTGGCCGGATTGCGCTTGATCACCGGGTTGTCGCTATGTCTCCAGACCGGATTGTCATTCCCGGCAGGTCTGTCCTGCCAAGGCATATTTGGAAGACTCTGGCTGCCAGTCAGCTTTACTTCTCTCATAATACAATCCCTCCAATAATAGTTGCAGCAGCCGCTGCGATAGTGTGTTGCTCCCCGGCTTGCCGCTTTATTTGACAGACCCTTGGGCGAAGCCGTTATAGATGTATTTCTGCAGTGCTACGAACGCGATCAGCGTCGGAATGATGGCGATCATAATTGCGGCGCAGATGACTTCCCACTGGGAGCCGTAAGGCCCTTTGAATTTGAACAGTGCGGTGGACACGACCTGCAGGCTGCTTTTGGGCATATACAGGAACGGGGTGTAGAAATCATTGTAGATATTAACGCCCTTCACGATGATCACCGTCACAATGGCCGGACTCAGAAGTGGAAGAATGATTCTCCAGTAGATCGTCCAGTAGGAGGCGCCATCCAGCATTGCCGATTCATCCAGCGATTCAGAGATCGAGTCCAGGAACTGCATGAAGATATAGACAGCGATAATATCCGTCCCCAGATACATCAGAATCGGCGCCCAGCGGGTATTGAACAAGTCCAGGGCATTGATGATCTGAAAAGTTGCCACTTGCGTCGTTACTCCGGGAATCAGCGTAGCCAGCAGAAAAGCCCCCATCAGCGCCTTGCTGCCTCTGAATTTAAAGCGGGCCAGAATGTAAGCCATCATCGAACCGGTAAGCGTAGCGCCCGCAATGGAAATAAGGACGATAATAAGCGTGTTCATGAAGCCGAGCAGCATGTTCCCATCTACGAAGGCTTTAGTATAGTTGGCGAAATTCAGCCAGTTCTCCGGCAGAGTTAGGGGACCGGTTGAGGCGTACTCCGCATTGGTTTTCAGGGAAGCGAAGAAGACCACCACAATCGGTATCAATGCCATCAGCGCGCCCAGCACCAGGGAGATATATTTCAACACAGCGGCCAGGTTGTATTTGAAGGTATGCATCGCTCTATTTCTCCTCCTTGATCAGAATGCGCTGCAGGATGGTGACCAGCACCACAATACCAAGCAGGATCACAGCCATTGCCGAAGCCAGCCCCAGCTTGCTGTATTTGAAGGCCACATCGACGGTCTGGATGACAAAAGTGCCGCTGCCGTTGGAGCCGCCGGTCATGACGTACGGAATCTCAAAAACACCGATCGCCCCGCTGACTGCGAGGATCAGATTGAGCTGGAGGATACGCTTGATGCTTGGAATGATAATATGCCGGAACTGATGCCAGCGGTTAGCCCCATCTATCTCAGAGGCTTCATAGATATCGCTGCCAATCGAGGAGATTGCGCCAAGGAAGATAATAAAGTTCATCCCCATGTAACGCCATACCGAGGCAAAAGCAAGCGAGATATTAATCAGCTGCGGATTCAGAAGCCATTTCTGCTGCAGCGCCCCGAGGCCGAGCAGATCAAGAATCGTATTAAGGGTGCCTTCCGGCTTGAAGAAGAACAGAAAGATGAACCCGATGGCCACACCGTTCAGCAAGGTCGGAAAGAACAGAATCCCCTTGAACCAGTTCTTCATCCGGACATTGAAGCTCAGAATCGTGGCAAAATAAAGGGCCAGGCCCATCTGGACAAAGGTGGCAAAAAAGTAGTACAAGCTGACCTTGAACACGGCGAAGTACTCCGGCTTGGTGAAGATCGTCTTGTAGTTGTCGAAGCCGATGTACTCCATATTTTTGCTTAGCCCGTTCCAGCTGGTGAAGCTGTACTGAAACATTTTAAAGACAGGTAAATAGGAGAACGTCAACAGCAGAACTACGGGTACTAGCGAAAATAAAAAGATGATTAGAATCCGTTGATTTTTATAGCTCATGTTAGACAATTTGGGCACTCTCCACACCTCCTGAAAACTTACTGCTCTTCATTCCGCTTCTATCCCTGCAAAAGTGAAGGGGATTATGCCGTTACCGGCATCTCCCCTTTCTTTTGATCTTTAATCTACTTGGCAGTCACAATTTTGGCTCTGGCTGTTTTCCATTTATCATTTAGTTCTTTCATAATGTCATCATAGGATTGCTTCCGGTTGCCAATTGCCGCTTCAATGATTACCTTCTTGAAGTCAGGCTGCCACAGACCGATCTCAGCCTCTTTATCAATGGCATCCACCCAGCCCTCTTCACCGGCTTTGGCTGGAGCAAGTGTGTCGAAGGTGATGTCTGTACCTGCAAATTGTTTGAGGATTTCAGGCAGCTCGGCTCCCTTTACCGGGCTCATGCCTCCGCCTTCAGTAGTCGGATAACCGGATTCATTAATGAACCAGTCCACCCATGCTCTGGCCGCTTCTTTATTTTTGCTGTGAATGCTAACCCCCAGATTATAGTCGTCAGACAGCGGAACCAGGATCTTGCCGGCATTGGTCGGGAATGGCATGAAGCCTACATCATCCGGGTTCGCTGCCAGTCCTTTGATCTGACCGATGGCCCAGGAGCCAAGCATCATCGTACCGATTTTGCCGTTCGCCAGATCTGCCTTGGAGGATTCCCAGTCGGTTGTAGTCGGGTCTTCTTCAATCAGACCGTTTTTAGCTGCATCGTACATCACTTTGTAGAGCTCATAGTGCGGCTGGCCTGGAACGAAGTTATCGTCGGAGGCCACCTGACCGATGTTGACATATTCCCGGTCTCCGGCAACGGTTGCCAGATCCGCTTCCCACTGGGTCAGCGTCCAGCCCGCAGCATAGTTCGTGTAGAGAGGAACGGCATCCGTCTTCTCCTTAATGCTCTTCAGTGCGGCGGAGAACTGGTCGAAGGTTCTTGGAACCTCGGTCACTCCGGCATCCTTGAAGACCTGCTTGTTATAGATCACGCCGGAGAAATTAACCGTAATCGGAATGCCGTAGGAAATCCCGTCTACCGTCCGCTCTTCGAGGCCTGTATATTGCTGCTCCAGGTCAGACTTTTTACCCAGCGGCTCGAAGAAATCCGGCAGGTCTTTGATCGCTACGCTGGTAGGCAGGAGCAGAACATCTCCGTAATCACTGGTGCTCATGCGGATTTTAATCTGATCCTCGTAGTTCGACAAGGCTTCAAAATTCACTTTGACATCCGGATATTTCTCATTGAACTTGGCGGCGTAGTCTTTGAACACGGTATCCACAATATCCGTCCGCTGTGTAATAACCGTAATATCACCCTTTATATCCTTGGCGGCATCTCCCTCTGGAGCGGCTGTTGCCTCCGCTGCGGTGCCTGTGTTCCCGCCTGCTTTGGTTGCTGCCGCATTAGTGGCATTATTGTTGTCAGATGCACAGCCGGAGAACAATCCGGCCATCAGTGTCAGCGCTGCCAACCCGGTAACTGCTTTGGTTTTTTTCATCATATTTCTGACCCCTCTCTTCATTTAGAACAGATAAGTAAAATAACAAAACAATAACAACAAAATTGATTTCCCTACTAAACAGAACCTAAATTGTCCTGCATTCATCTTGAATCCTTTGTTGTTATCGCTTTCATTGCAATTATAGACCTTACTTTCCCTTTAAACGATGGTTTCAATTGCTTTTTCTGGTCTTAAATTTGTTATTTTTGTTATATAAAATATAGCAACGGCAAAAACGAAACATCTGCACAACCGCGAAAAAACACTACCCTGACACTTCCTGAAGAAGTGAAATGGTAGTGCCAACGGGCTCTTTTCCTGTAAAGTGCGACGCAAGATTATGATCTGTAACGGCTTTTATACTCCTTAGGCGTCATGCCGCACATTTTCTTGAACAGCTTATTGAAGTACACCGGATCGCTGTAGCCGACTTTGTCAGCAATCTCATAATTCTTCAGGTCCGGATGATGGAGAAGCATCTTCTTGGCCTCCGCAATGCGGATGCCGATCAAGTAGTCGGTAATGGTCTGCCCTGT
This sequence comes from Paenibacillus sp. FSL R7-269, assembly GCF_000517865.1. Lineage (NCBI taxonomy): Bacteria > Bacillati > Bacillota > Bacilli > Caryophanales > Paenibacillaceae > Paenibacillus > Paenibacillus sp. FSL R7-269. The sequence goes on along the minus strand of NZ_ASPS01000042.1, from coordinate 68,858 downwards.
CTTATGCTTGAACAGCCTGCTGATATAACTCGCATTCATTCCCACGGCCTCAGCCAGCCGCTCTAGCTCGAAATTAAGACCGTAATCCTGCTCAAGAATGCTCTTCATCTGCTCTACTACATAATGCTCCCCGCCTTCGGAAGGCTGATTCGGCACTTCATCGGAGGGAGCAGCCGCAGGCGTCTGCCGGGTCGCTTCTACACTTTTGAGCAGATCATATAATTGTGCCTTATCAATGGGCTTCAGCAGATAATCAAGTACACCGAAGCGCATGGCCTTACGGGCGTAGTCGAATTCACTGAAGCCGCTCAGCACTGCTATAGGCAGCTGCTTAAGATGTCCTCTCGCCTCTTCAATCAGCTGGAATCCATCCATTCTCGGCATCTTGATATCTGTAATAAGAAGATCAATCTCCTCCAGGCTTAGCTCCTGCAGATGGTTCCAGGCCTCAAGCCCGTTGCCGTACGAGCCGATTACCCTGACCTCCACATCCATTTTGGAAGCGATCTTCTCCAGCCCGCGGCGGATCACTTCCTCATCATCTGCAATCATGATCCGGATTACCACCCTATCGCCCCCGTCGTTTCATCTCTGATGATAGCGCTATCAATATAATTATAGTCCCTGCATAACCATTAGAAAATGTGCCCCTATCCACTTTTATAGTCTTCAATTGACTTGATCCAATTCCCGCTTGAATTCCCGGCCGAAAAGGGTTATAACATGGTTATATATCGTTATTATTATATACTAATATAACAATAACAATTATAAAAAATAACTCCAACACCAGCAAGCACTAATAAGGAGTGAACAGAACAAATATGAACAATGCAACCGAAGTATGGCGCACCCGGCTGGAAGCAGAGCTGAAAGACAATATTCTGGGCTTCTGGATGAAGCATGCCCTGGATGATACTCATGGCGGCTTTATAGGTGAAATGGACAATCAGCTGCAGGTGTTGCCCGGTGCGGACAAAAGCCTTGTACTGAATGCACGGATTCTCTGGACATTTGCAAGTGCTTACAGCGTGTACAGAACCGCAGATTATCTGGCTATGGCCGACCGTGCCTATGATTACCTCATTCAGCATTTCACAGATTCCGAATTCGGCGGCTTCTTCTGGTTGGTAGATGAACACGGATCTGCTTCCCAGCCCAAGAAACAAATCTATGGACTCGCTTTTGTCATCTACGCCTTGGCTGAGTACTATCATGCCACCGGCCGGGACGACGTCCTGCGCCAAGCCACCCAATTGTTCCATTTGATTGAGAAGTACGGTTATGACCCTCTTCACAAAGGGTATATTGAAGCTTTATCGCGGGAGTGGGAGATGACCGATTCCCTAAGTCTGAGTGCGAAGGATATGAATGAGAAAAAATCCATGAATACACATCTGCATGTACTGGAAGGGTACACCGGCTTGTACCGGGTATGGAAGTCAGAGACACTCAGAAGCAAGCTCGCTGAGCTGATCGAAATCATGCTGGAGCATATCCTGGATTCAAATGGAAAGCACTTCCATTTGTTCATGGATGAAGAATGGCAGGTGAAGTCAGAGCATATCTCCTTCGGCCATGACATAGAGGGGAGCTGGCTGCTCTATGAAGCTGCAGAAGTACTCGGAGACGAAGCCATGCTTGAACGCGTGCGCAAGGTATCCCTGTCGATGGCCGAAGCTGCACTAACTGAGGGAGTAGCGCCGGACGGCGGAATCTGGAATGAGGCAGATCTAAGAGGCTTCATTGACAAATCCCACGAGTCCAGAGACTGGTGGCCGCAGGCTGAGGCCATGGTCGGATTCTACAATGCATATCAGTTAACCGGAGAACTGCGGTTCCTGGAAGCCGCTGAGAACTCATGGAGCTTCACAGAGAAATATATTATTGACCATAAGCTGGGCGAATGGCACTGGGGTGTGGATGCATCACTCCAGCCGCTGGCCCATGCACCGAAGGTCAGTGCCTGGAAATGCCCCTATCATAACAGCCGGGCCTGCTTCGAGCTGATTAGACGGCTTGGCGAACCATCACATGTAGAGGAGACTATTCAATGAGCACAATCTTTGAACAACGCAAGCAGACGTTAACGGAACGCTATGAGGCACTCATCACTCGCCCCAATGAAAAGCAGCCATACGGCAACGGTATTTATGACCGCTACAAGTATCCCCTGCTCACTGCGGAGCACGCCCCCCTGATCTGGCGTTACGACTTCAATGAGGAGAGCAACCCGTATTTCGCAGAGAGAATCGGAGTTAACGGCGTATTCAATCCAGGCGCCATTGAACTGAACGGCAAATTCTACATCGTTGCCCGGGTGGAAGGCAATGACCGCAAATCCTTCTTCGCCGTTGCCGAGAGCAGCAGCGGTGTGGACGGCTTCCGCTTCTGGGATCACCCCGTAGTGCTTCCTGAGACCGCAGACCCGGATATCAACGTCTATGATATGCGCCTGGTGCAACATGAGGATGGCTGGATCTACGGCCTGTTCTGCACCGAACGTAAGGACCCGGACGCTGCCCCTGGCGATTTGTCCAGCGCGGTTGCGCAGTGCGGCATTGCCCGTACCAAGGATCTCAAGACCTGGGAGCGCCTCGCCGATCTTAAGACCGGCTCCGCTCAACAGCGCAACGTGGTCCTGCATCCAGAATTCGTTGACGGCAAATATGCCTTCTACACACGCCCGCAGGACGGGTTCATCGACGCCGGTTCCGGCGGCGGTATCGGCTGGGGCTTATCGGAGCAGATTGAGAACGCTGTTATCACCCGTGAGACGATTATAGACCAGCGCTACTACCATACCATCAAAGAAGTGAAGAACGGTCAAGGGCCGGCCCCGATCAAAACACCGCTCGGCTGGCTGCACATCGCTCATGGCGTCCGCAATACGGCTGCCGGCCTGCGCTATGTGCTGTATGCCTTCTTGTCTGACCTTGAAGAGCCTAACCGTGTGACTCATGCCCCAGGGGGACATTTCATTGCGCCAGACGGCGAAGAGCGCGTCGGCGATGTATCCAATGTTGTCTTCTGCAATGGTGTAATCGCCCGTGACAACGGAGAGGTATTCATCTACTACGCTTCCTCCGATACCCGTATCCATGTAGCCGCCACCACTGTAGACCAACTGCTCGATTATGTCATGAATACTCCTGAAGATCCTCTTCGTTCCTATGCTTGCGTACAGCAGCGTATCGCTTTGATTGACCGGAATTTACAATTGAAATAACGCAAACAAGCTAAAACGGTACCGTCCTTTGAGGACGGTACCGTTTTAGCGAAAAATAGAAGGATAAGTTATCGTGTGCAACATATAAATTCTTATATTTAAGCTAAAGCTCCACATTGTGGGGTTATTTTGCTGCTTCAAGCCCGGGGTTTGCCTACAGAGTCCCGGTGGACGATATCTGCGGAGATCAGAATTTTCTCCAGCGGTGCTGCGGGATTCTGGATGCGGTTCAGCAGCTTCTCTACAGCTGCACGGCCCATAGCTTCCTTAGGCACATGAACGGTTGTAAGCGGAGTAACCCCCCGCAGGGAATCCTCGATATTGTCAAAGCCAGTGACGGATATATCAGCGGGAATACTAAGCCCGGCTTCCCGCAGCACTTCACTGACGTCAAGGGCTGTAAAGTCGTTCGCACACACAATTGCCGTAGGCAGGGTATCCGATTCTTTCCGGGTGGCAATCCAGCGTCTGAATTCGTCGCGGAGCATTTGGTCATCCATTCCCTCCAGCAGCAGTTCGTCACCTATGGCCGGGACCTTCAGATGATTCTCCTCCAAGGCGCTGCGGAACCCGATCCAGCGGTCACGGAAGCTGCGGGAGTAACGGATATTGCCGATAAAGTGAAATAGAGTATGTCCGGTGCCTATCAGATGATTGACGAGCCGGGTCATGGAATCGATGTTATTCGCAAATACAGTATCACATGGAATCAAAGCATCCTCATGATCGATCATGACCAGCGGAAGCCCGATCCGGTGCACTTCGAGCAGCAGTGAGGTGGAAATCTGCCCTACTCCGATCAGACCGAGCAGACCGTCAGGATTGAGGACATTAACGAAATTATCAGCCCGGTGCTCTGAAATGATTACCATGCCCAGCCCCTCCTGATCCAGCGCCAGCGCAATGCCATCGACGATTTTGCCCCAGTATAGTGAATCTTGGGTCTGAGAGCGGATATTGGGCATCAACACCAGCACGGACTGCTTATTTCGGTCTTGCTCTCCTGTCAGCGAACGGCGCTTGGGACTTTGCACATAGGCGCTTTTTTGAGTGAAATATCCCAGCTGAGAGGCGGCTTGAATGACCCGCTCCCGGGTGGTCTCATTGACCCCGTCCTTGCCGGAGAGCGATTTGGATACGACGAACTTGGAGACCCCAAGATGATCGGCTATTTTTTGCATCGTTACTTTTTTGGCCACAACACTACCTCCAGAATTTGATCTTGCTTGCTGCGCAGCCCCCGGTGGTTACGGAGCAGACTGCTGACTCATACGCGCTTCCTTCCATTTCGCATTCAACTGGTCAAAGGACTTCTGCAAGTCCGGTGCCGCGAGCACATCCTGAATATAATCGCCCGACCAGAAGCTCAGCTTCGTCCGGTTCGCCAGATCGATGAACGCATCCGTCTGCACCGTAGCCTCAACCAGCTTCGGATGATAGGAGAGGAACTCGCTGTATTGCTGTAAGGCAGGCTCGTCCGTACCCTTCGGCGGAAGAAACCCCCAGTCTCTCGCATACGACGTTTCTGTAATGAAATACTCTAGCCAAGCCATCGCAAGCTCTTTATTGCGGCTGTACTTGCTGACCCCCATGAACCAGTCGGGATTGAGCGCAGCATAGTGGACCGGGTGATTATCATAGGGAAAAGGAAAGAAGCCGATGTCCTCAGGTGAAGCGCCTGCATCCATAATCTGCCGGATGGTCCAGTTCCCCTGGAGATACATGCCTGCTTCGCCTTTAGCCAGTCTGGCTTTGGAGATCTCCCAGCTGTTGGAGAATAGCTGTTCCTCGACATAGCCCTTGGCCATCATCGTCCTGGCAATTCCCAGAGCCTGCCCCCATTCGTTACCGATCTGCCAGGGACTGTCCTCATGGACCATATCATTCAAATAATCAGGGTTACCCGTCATATAATTAACCAGATTATCACCCCACTCCCGCAGCGGCCAGACTGCCCCGTAATTCATATACAGCGGGATGATGCCCGCCTGCTTCAGCTTGGCACAGGCCGCGTAGAACTCATCCAGCGTCTGCGGCACCTGCTCAATTCCCGCCTGCTCAAAAGCCTTCTTGTTGTAGACGATTCCGCTCGTAGTTGTACCTGTAGACAGACCGTATCGCTTGCCGCCAAAGGTAGCAAAAGTTGTGAATCGCTCCTGCGCCGCCAGCTCACCGCTCAAAGGCTCGAAGAAAAGCTCCAGCTCCTTCGCAGGCAAATTGACCGGCAGCAACAGAACATCCCCTGTATCCTTGGTGGACAAGCGAACCAGGATATCCGTCGCATAGCTGGACAACCCCTCGAATTCCACATGCGCCTCAGGGTACCGCTTCCTGAATTCATCCGCGTAGTCCTTGAAGGTCCCATTCTCAATCAGGTCAATCCGGTTCGTCAGCATCACGATGGTTCCGGACAGTCCGGAAGGCGCTTCCTCTCCGGCAGAAGCTGCCGGGACCGATGCCGGCCCTCTACTACTCCGGCTGTTACAGCCGCTTGCCAGCAGGAGCAGCAGCACAACATACACCGGAAAGCATACAATCATCCGTCTCAAGCTCATTCCTCCTTAAAAGGATCTTCCCTTCCATTCTCGGCGGCACGCCCCGGCAGCGGTAATGACAAGATTACATCCGTACCCGCGCCCGGCTTGCTGAACACCTCAATCCCATAGGCCGGACCATAATGAAGCTGAAGACGTTGGTGCACATTTGCCATGCCAATCCCTCCATTAATGCTCTTCTTCGGAGGAGCTGCAAGCCGAAGTCTCTCCCTCAGCTTATCCAGCGTAACCTGATCCATTCCGCAGCCGTCATCACGGATATGGAACAGCAGCCTCTGCTCTGTATACTCACACTTGATGCTCAGATGCATCCGGGACTTGGTATCATCCAGCCCGTGATACGCAGCATTCTCAATAATCGGCTGAAAAACCAGCTTAATCATGGAATAGTTGTCAAGCGCCTCGGGAACGTCAATCTTCAGCTCAAATCTGCCGGGATACCGGCTGCCCAGCAGCTCCACATAGTTGCGCACATACAGCAGCTCCTGCTTCATCGTTGCCCAGCCGGTCAAGTCACTGGTACTGTAGCGGAGCAGCTTCCCCAGGATAGAGATCATGTCAGCGGCTTCCACATCATCATTAATCTCTGCCGTCATCCGGATGGTTTCAAGCGTATTGTAGATAAAATGCGGGTTGATCTGGCTCTGAAGCGCCTGCAGCTCCGCCTCCTTCTTCTGTTCTTCAATCTGGTAAATATCCTGGATCAATTGACGAATGCGGGCCAGCATACGGTTGAATTGATGCCCCAGGAGACCAATCTCGTCACGGCGTTTAATGCGGAAGGTCACATCAAGATCGCCGCCCTGCACTTTTTTCATAAGCTGGATCATTTGGGTCAGCGGCTTGGTCAGGGCAAATGACAGAATGATCGAGATGATCAGGGCCAGCACAATGATGATTAGAGTAGCGCCTATAGTCGCATTACGGGTCAGCTTCACTCCACGGGTCAATTCGTCCACCGGTATGGAAATAATCACCTTCCAGTTCGTCTTGGTTGAACTCGAATAGATATTAAGCCGGTCCTTGCCGGATACGGTGTCATAAAAGCTCCCGGAGCTCCCTTCCGCAGCACGGAATAAGGAGGACCGGGAAATATCCACAGTGAGCAGCTTCTGCTCACTGTCATAGATGACTTTGCCCGACTGATCCACAAGGATGGACTTCCCCCGGGTCACCTTGTCCAGCTCCGCCACCTGATTCTCCAGATTACTGAAGTTAGCCTCCACTGCGATCAAGCCGGCTGGTTTCCATAGCCCGTCCAGAATGGGACGCACCACCGTAAAGGCATAACGGGTACTCTGCAAATTGCTTGTATACGCCTGTGTTCCCAGCAGGGTCGCTTCTCCGCCGGAGCCCTTTACCTGCTCACTCCAGAACCTGTAGCTTTGCTGCAGATCTAGCCGAATGCCCCCATCCTTGGCAGAATAATAACCATTCCCGTAGGCATCAAAAATATAGACCGAATTGGTTCCCCGCTTAATATTGTTAATAAATGAAATATTCTCTTCGATGCCCCGCTGAATGGACAACAGGAGATCCAAATCGCCGGGGGCCACCTGAGCCGTGTCCTGCTTGCCTTCCATCATCTGCTTTTGCTCATAATAACGGTTCGAACGGATCAGATTCTGCTTAATCTCATTGACGTAGGCGGGCATTGAAGAGATCCGTTTCATATCTTCTATGTAATCATCGATGGAATCCATCATTTGATCAATCAGCTTCTCGGAATAGGCGATTGTGTTCGCCTGGATGGATTCCGAATAGCTCCTGAAGCTGATCACACTGATGAATGACAGCGGGAGCGTAATAATGACCAGAAATACCAGGAACAGCTTGCGCTCCATGGACATATCCTCAATATAAGACCACCAGTTGGTATTGCGTGCTGTTCTCATGCGGCCTTCTCCCTGGTTCAAATTACATAACTAATCCAGCAAACAACAATAACAAAACCCTAACAAAAATATTATACGCATTCGCTTAAGGATGTACAAGGAAGGATGTACTGTCAAAAGAAAATAAGTTTCTATAAGCCAACGGGCAGGAAAATTTGGTGGCTCTATTGAATAAAAGGTAATTATTAATTAGCCGTATTCGCTAAGGGTTAGGCTTCTCAGGAAAGTAGGAAGGTTATGAAACTTAAAGGGACTTTGACTGAACAAGCATATAGAGAAGAATTAATAGCCTCGAAATTTCATTTGTTCAATGATATGTCCAGGCGCAGGTTTTTGAACATTATTAGAAAAACATTCCCGGCAATGAAAACAGCATACGTTTTATCTTGGATCCCCGACCAGGGTGAGGATATAATTAGCTTCCTTGTGGATACTCATTCAGTTATTAAGATTGAACTGGATCGTTATGATAACACAGTTACTCCGTTAGTCGATGTGTATCCAATTGAACATTGGATGAAGGGACTTAGTAAAACGTTTCAGATCAAAATCTTAGTAGCTTTGGATCTGGCTAAAAATGATATGTATCAAGGCAATTGAAGTAAAACATCAAAGTATTAACAGAGGTACTAATATTTTTATAATCCGTGCTACAGCGCTTAAGACGCATAGTAAACCGCTGAGACAGACCAACTAATAGAACTCTAAGGGTGAAAGATACTGGTGCCTTCTCTCACTGGCAGCTTGTAAGGAGCAGTATTGTTGCATTATTTGCAGGATTCCTTAAAAAATAGTACTGGCTAAGCTCCAATTGTTGCATTATTTGCACAAATTCCGGCGTTTAGAGCAAGTTAGCACAGGATTTGTTGCAATTCGTGCAGGATTTCAGCATAGACCACTTGTGCCGGGCAGCATTGTTGCACTTTTTGCAGGATTTACTTATAAATGTTACTGGTTCTGAAGCGTGGGTGCCCGTCTCTCTGCGCAGCACTCCTAAACATCAACCACATAGAAACGGTATTGCCGCCCTTTTAAAGGACAGTACCGTTTCAGCGAGAAATAGAAGGATAATTTATCGTGTGCAACAAATAAATTCTATATTTTAAAAAAAGGGCGTCACGCAGCCAAATATCGGCTTGCGTGACGCCCTTGCTTTAGACCTGGAACGGTTCTGATGTTTATTTGATTGTAAACAGCGACAGCTTGCTCTCCAGTTGAGTAGAAGCCCCTTGCAGCTTGTTCGACAAGGCTACGAGATGGTCACTGACATTCTGCTGCTCACTGCTGAGCGATGCAACCTCTTCCGAGGTTGCCGAAGATTGCTGCGCTACCGCACTTACATTCCCCATAGCATCAGACAGTACACCTTGCGAATGGTTCAAACTGTCGATGGCCCCTGTAACAGACTCCAGACTCATAATGAAGTCTTCCATCTGACCCTTCACGGACACGAAGATCTCACTGGTACTCTTCACGGACACCATCTGCTCCTTGAACAGCGGAGCCACTTCAGACAGGACAGCAACCGTCTCATCCATTTCAGCTACGATCTTGTCTGTAATTCCGGCGACCAGAGCGATGGACTGCTTGGATTGGTCTGCAAGCTGCCGGACCTCCCCTGCGACTACCATGAAGCCACGGCCGGCTTCGCCTGCTCTCGCTGCTTCAATCGTTGCATTCAGAGATAGAATGTTCGTCTGCTGGGTAATATTCTTCATCACATCCAGCACCTTGATTACGGAATATACCGTTTCCTTGAGATTATTGACTCTTTCCACCAGGGCGGAGGTCATCTCACCTGTACGTCCGGTCTGATCCAACAGCTCTTCCAGCTGTACAGCACCCTGTCCGCTGGCTTCCCCAACTCCACGGGCTGCCTGATCCATCTCGGAGTTGGCTGCAATAACACTCTGCATCTGCGTAGCAATCAGGTCTGTCAGCTCATTACCGCGTTCGGCTTCCTGGGCCAGACTTCCGGCACCGCCGGCAATCTCTTCCGTGGCCGCAGCGATCTCCTTGGCAGAGATAGCCGTCTTGCGCGAAGCATCCCCCAGCTCACCCGCAGTCTCAAGGACTTCGCGGGCTGTATCTGTAGTCTGGGCTACCAGCTCAGTAATCTTACCCATCATCATATTGAAGGAGGCCGACAGCTGGCCGATCTCATCCTTCGAGACATACTGGGTACGGACACTCAGGTTACCTTCGGCTCCCTCCAGCATCAGGTCCTTGAGGCGTGCCAGCGGCTTGGCGATCAACTGGACCATCCAGAAGCCGACAATCATAGCAAGCACGGCTGCCGCTCCCGCAGCAAGGAAGGTGGTAAACAGAATCGGCGTGGCAGCTTGAACCAGTTGTCCGGTAGGAACTACACCGGCAAGCTTCCAGTCTGCCTTCTGCATCGGATTGTACACAGCAAGGATATTCTTGCCGTTCTCATCCTTCGCTTCCGTGCTGTCATTGTTCACCTTGCTGTCCTTGATGAAATTCAGTACGGTGGCTTTGCCGTCCTCTTCAGGCTGCGAGGATGCCACTACGATACCATCCGGGGCAATCAGTTGAATCCGCGAGCCATCCCCAAGTTGTACACTCTTGAAGGCTTCTTCCAGGAGAGTGCTCTTAAGCTCCAGCATGACTACATAAGAGGCATTGGAGCCCAGATTCTTAAGCGTTCTGACCATAGCCAGATTCTTGCCGCCGCTGCCTTCAACGGCAGTAGGGAACCAGTAGTTCTGGGCGGATTTGGCTTCTGAAGTATAATAAGGCTCATAAGAGCTTGAATTCTTGACCACGGTCTTGTACCATTCCTGTGCTCTCACATCATCGCCTGCGAGACCGGTGCTTCCGCTGGAGACAATCCCCATCTGAGGGTCCTCCGGAATGAGAGAAATCGCAACGATATTGGAATCTGTTGTAGTCTGGCTGGACAGCTTCTTACTGATCGCATCGGTAGCCACGAACTTATCGTAGCTGCTCTTCGCTGAAGACAGCTCTGTCAGATTCGCTTGCATCTGTGTATCAAAATATAACTGAAGCGCGAGACTCTCATACTGCTTCAAGGTAATGTCCAGCTTCTCCGAGGTCTGAATAATTGTCTGCCGGTTGGCTTCGGACACATTCTCTTTAATTGTATTCTTGGCTTTGTTGTAAGACAGAAGTCCTAAGAACAGGACCACTACCACGATAGAAGATAAGAAGATCAGGAACAGCTTAACCCCAACGGATTTATTCGGGTTCACCCTCTTCATCTGGCTTAGCGAGCTGTTCAATACTTTTTTGTAATTTCTTTTCTCTGCCGTGTTGCTTGTAGTCTGTGAAGCCTCTGTCTTCTGGGCCTTAGCCTTTTGTGTGCTTTTTGGCTTTTTACTGTTTTTTGCCACTTTTATCCTACTCTCCTTCGGTTTATCTGCCTTATTGTCCGGATTGGGAGCCCCCATAACCATCACCTACCTATCCCTTAGATTGGAAGATATATGTAAGCGTTACCTGCCCTATATATCGGCACAAAGACTCATATTTCTTAGCATTTTTTTTGCAAGTTGATACATTATACAGATATTTTTGTCGAATTGCATAAGTATATTGATACACAAAAAAGAAATGCCCTTGTGTAAACGGACATCCCTTAGTTTGTAAAGCCATTATTTTCGCTTGCGCATCATATCGAAATAAGCAACAGGCTGATCTACCTTCATCCGCACACGCTGAAGCGGGTGACGGGCCACATCCAGCGGATTGCCGGCCTCATCCCACAGCTCTCCGACGGTCTGCTTGAAGAAGGTGTCATCCGGGCCGAAGAACTCAACTTCCTGTCCCGGCTTGAAGTTATTGCGCTGCTGAACGAGCGCCATTCCGCTCTCTGCATCATACTCCAGCACCAGTCCCGCGAAATCATACGGAGCTGCCTTCTCTTCGGGTTCATAGATGTGGTCCTCATGGTCCGGTGTGTCATAGAAAAAGCCTGTGTTCAGCGGACGGTTAGCCGCCTTCTGCAGCTCCTCCAGCCATTCGGGCTTCAGCACATACCCTTCAGGGTCGGCCATGTAAGCATCTATGGCTTTGCGGTAGGCATTCACTACGGTCGCCACATAGTGAATCGATTTCATCCGGCCCTCAATCTTGAAGCTATCGATCCCGGCTTCAATCAGGTCGGGAATACTCTCCAGCATGCATAGGTCCTTCGATCCCATAGTGAACGGGTTGTCCTCGGGCTGATGCAGCGGCAGCTGGGTGATTCCAGGCTGCAAGGCCTGAGGCGCCTCAGCTTGTTCCTCTTCGGATACCCAAGCCCCTTCGGGACGGGCATCTTCGAACAGATCATACTTCCAGCGGCAGGATTGGCAGCAGCCGCCGCGGTTGGAGTCACGGTCGGTGAAGTGATTCGATAACACACAACGTCCGGAGTATGAGGAGCACATCGCTCCATGGATGAAGCTCTCGATCTCAATATCCACATGCTGCTTGATCTCGGCGATCTCCTCCAGGCTAGTCTCCCGGCCCAATACTACGCGCGGCAGACCTTCCTCCTTCCAATAAGACACTGCCTGCCAGTTGAGCGTGGACTGCTGGGTGCTTAAGTGCACTTCAAGACCAGGCACGAGACGCAGGGCAGTATCGACAATCACCGGATCGGCTACGATAATTGCTGCAATTCCGGCCTCATATAAATTACGCAGGTATTCTTCAATCCCCGCGACATCTTCATTGTGAGCATAGATATTGGTGGCTACGAATACTTTGGCACCATATTTCTTGGCAAATTCAACACCCTCGCGCATTTCCTCGAAGGTGAAATTATCTGCGCCTGAGCGCAGACCGTATTTCTGTCCTCCGATATAGACTGCATCCGCGCCATAATGCACGGCGAATTTCAATTTCTCCAGATTTCCTGCCGGAGCCAGGAGCTCCGGTCTGTCCAGACGGTAACGCTTGCCCTTGAACTGGGGCTTAGTCATGGTTCCCATTCCTGTTCTCCTTTCTGTGTCTCATCTTCTGCAAGATTTAAAAGCATACATCAGGTGGTACACGCTGCTGAACCCAATGATGATGGGATAAACCTTACAAGAGCTGAGACAATACCTTTTATTTAATATACCTGCTCTTTATAGAAGAAGCCGAACGACAGTTCACGCTCAGGGTCCTGCAAAGCCCGGACCTCCTCCAGCCAAGACTCCTCGAATGCATATACAGCGGGATCAGCGGCGTAGACGTCCATGGCATGACGGTAAGCCTTAACGACAGCCACATTATAAGCCACCGGCTTCAGCAACCCCTCGATCTTCAGGCTGTGTACACCAGCTTTTAACAAGAAATGGAGATCCTCCAGAATGCAAATATCATCCGAGCTCATAATATGCGTGCCGTTCTCGTCCTCATAGATCGGGAACTTCTCATTCGGACGCTCCGCTTCGATCAGGAACAGCCCGCGCTCCTTACCCAGGCTTCCGCCATCGCTTGGACGGCCCTGGTGGGACATATAGCTTGCAACAAGCTTTCGCTTGGAATGATAGATATTCGTCATGCCGTGTACCTGGACCTGGGCTTCCACTTCAAGGTTAGGGACCATCTCGGTCATCTCATCCATATTCAGCTCACGTGCCAGAACGACCCGCGTGGCTCCCTTGCGGCCCCAGTAATTGGCTGTAGCATAGTTGGTCGAGGTCATTTCCGCATTCCAGTGCAGCTTCATTCCCGGTGCTTCGGCTTTGACGGCCGCCAGTACGGCGGGATCACCGAACTCCACCCCATCCACACCCAGCCCGCCCATGGCCTTCACATAAGCCGGAAGCTCCTCCAGCATAGTATTGGGAATCAGTCCATTGATGCTTACATATACCTTACCGCCCCGGGCATGTGCCAGCTTAACTACTGCGGCCGTGTCTTCAAGTGTAAAATGTCCGGCGAGACGCATACCAAAGCGGTCATCGCCGACCAGCAGGGCACTCGCTCCTGCATCCAGCAGCGCTGCCGCTTCTTCCAGAGAAGCCGCTGTTACCAGCAGCTCCGGTGTGTTATTCATCGTGTTACCTCCTGTGCATTGCTCATCCTTACTATTGTAGCGGGTTCTTACGGATTTTGTTTGCTTTTTTGAATATTGGCTAAATGTTCCTTGTAGGTTCTGGCAAATAAATGTCCCTGTGAACCGTCCTTCTTCGTCACATAGAAGAAATAATCCGAGATCTCCGGCGTCATGGCTGCTTCGATCGACGCCAGCCCGGGGCTGCTGATCGGTCCAGGCGGCAAGCCCGCCTGCTTATACGTATTATAAGGACTGTCTACCTTCAGATCCTTCTCATACAACCGCTCTTTCTGCTTGTCCAGCAAGTACTGGACGGTAGCGTCGATCTCCAGCTTCTGCCCCTTATCCAACCGGTTATAGATAATACCGGCCACCAGCGGACGTTCCTTGTCTACTACCACCTCACGCTCCACCAGTGAAGCTACGGTCAGCAGCTCATGCAGCGAGAGCCCGCGGTTCGCCAGCTTCGCCTTCCACTCAGGAATCGTATCCAGCTTCTTCACCAGCTGGTCCAGCATCGCCCCGATGACTTCCTGCGGGGTGCTGTCCTTAGCCAGTTCATAGGTCTCCGGGAAAAGGTACCCCTCCAGCCGGTGGCGCAGCAGCGGATTGTCCGGAATCTCCAGCTTGCTTACGGCTTCCATTCCCTTACCTGAATCAATCAGCTTCAGGAAGATCTCCGGCTTCTGATTCCATGCAGCGGCCAGCTTCTCTGCCACCTGAACCGCAGTATACCCTTCAGGAATTGTAAAAGTAACGGTAGCTTCCTTCACAATATCTCCGGCATTCAACCGGCTGATCAGCGTATCGTAGGAGTCGCCGGGGCTTACCTGGTAAGTGCCCGCCTTGAAGCTGGAGCCTTCCTGGACCCATTTCAGATATCCTTTGAAGAACAGGCTGTGCTTGATAATGCCCTCTTGCTCAAGCAGGTCAGCTATTTGCGAGCTTCCCATACCCTTCTCAATCGTAACCGTTACGGCCGGCCCTGCGGGCTTGACCGGCTGCATTCCATTCCAGATGTACCATGCTCCTCCTCCTGCAGCAGCTGCCAGGACCAGAATTAAGATAAGCACAGTGCGGATCACGGCTTTCAAATGTTACGCCTCACTTTCCGACTATAAAGTATAAAATTGTATTGTCCAAAATTCAACCTATTTTTATAGCATAAGCTTTTTCCATCCAAACTGAAAGGTCATTTCGCTGACCATAAGCAAAAAGAGCGCGGAAAAAATCCGCACTCTTCCGTATCTGCTCTACATGAAGTTGCTACAGTCGCTTATTCGCTATCCGCAGGGAAAGTAAGCTCATCATACAGCTCGGAAATATTCTCCCACTCTTCATCGTCCATAATGCTCTCCAGCTCCGGAAGTCCGTCCGGAGAAACTACGATGCGCAGAATTTCCTGCTCCGCAGCTCTTCCCGATCCGCCCAGAACGGCATAAGCATGATCACCCACAGCAAATTCTGCAATAATATCGTAAACGGAAGACTTGCCCTGCTCATCCTCCAGTTCTACTGTTTCTCCATATACTTCTTTGAGCTTAGAAGTCCATACCGCTTGATCAGCGGAAAACTCAGTCATTCTCTGCTCCTCCATCCAGCTCGTCAACCAAAGTATTGAAGGTCTCCTCTACGATGGCCCATTCTTCATCATTCTCAATCATGAAGAGCTGCAGATCGTCGCCGTCTTCCTCGTAACGGAACGCGTAGACCTCATCTGTCTCCTCATCCTCGGAATCAAGCGGAACCACCATCATATACTTGGCATCCGATCCGTCCACTTCAAACTTCATGATGACCTCGAATTCCTCTTCATTACCTTCCTCGTCGGGAATATAGATAATTTCCGGTTCCTCTTCTTGGCCGATCTGTTCGTTTGTCATATCCGCACACCCCTCACCTTTTACTGTTAGCATCCAAATAATTTTGCAAAATCAGCGCTGCGGCCATTTTGTCCACCAGCCCCTTGCGTTTCTTCCGGCTGACGTCCCCATCAATCAGCACCCGCTCAGCAGATACCGTCGTCAGACGCTCATCCCAAAGGTGTACGGGTAAATCGAGTTGCTCCCGCAGCTTATCTGCGAATTCAATGCAAATTTCACCACGGGGTCCTACGGAGCCGTTCATGTTCTTCGGCAGTCCGACAACAATCTCGCCGATTTCGTACTCCTTGACCAGTTCACGGATACGCTCGAATTCATTGCCGTTTCCGCGCCGCTCAATAGTCTCCAGAGATTGTGCTGTCCATCCGAAAATATCGCTTGTGGCGACACCTATTCTGCGGTCGCCGTAATCCAGTCCCAGCTTCTTCATCATTTGGGCTGGTCCACCCGATGATTGGCCAGATAGAAACGGACCAGTTCTTCGATCAGCTCATCACGCTCTTTCCTCCGGACCAAACTTCTCGCATTGTTGTGGCGTGGAATGTAAGCCGGATCTCCTGAAAGAAGATATCCTACGATCTGATTGATCGGATGATATTCTTTCTCCACCAGCGCGTCGTACACGGCGAGCAGTATTTCCTGGGGAGAGGCTTCCTTTTCGTCGCCCTTCACATTGAATTTGACCGTTTTGTCCATGGAGTCCATGTGGTGACACCTTCCTTCTGCAAAATCACCCTGATTCGGGCGGCTTCGCAAAGTTGCTGCTGTACAGCTCACTTGCTGCCCTCATCATAACATATTCATGCCCCAACGAGGAAATCCTGCCATGGTTAAAGCGCTTTTTTTGGCATTTTGTCTACAAAAATAGATGTTTTTTTGGGTTTTAAGCTATTGCAAGCCCTGGGTCAATAATGAATAACCCAAAAAAATATACATTGTGTGAATAAAGCAGCGGCACCGAGGAAATGCCCTCAGCACCGCTGCTTCCCAACCCTTGATAGAAATCCACAGTTTCTTACAGACAGGAATTACTGTATACCGCTTAAGCCTGTGCGGCTACCAGTTCCTCGGCCTTCTTCAGGGCTTCGCCCAGCTTGGAAGCGTCCTTGCCTCCGGCCTGCGCCATATCCGGACGTCCACCGCCGCCGCCGCCGCAGACTGCAGCGATCTCCTTCACCAGCTTGCCGGCATGGAAGCCCTTCTTCACCAGCTCCTGAGGTACGGCTACCACGAAGTTCACCTTGTCATCCATTGCAGCACCAAGTACCAGTATGGCCTCCGGGAGCTTGGACTTCAGTTCGTCCGCTGTCGAGCGCAAAGCATCGATATTGCCGGCTTGTACAGAGACCGCAAGAAGCTGCGTTCCTCCGCCTACTGTGATTACACTGCTGGTCAGCTCTGCTGCGAAGGTTGCGCTCAGCTTGGACTGGAGCGATTCATTCTCACGGCCCAGCTCGCGTACCTGGGCATGCAGGGCTTCAATCCGCTTCGGCACATCGGTCAGCGAAGATTTCAGCAAGGCTGCCGACTGCTTCAACAGGTCCAGCTGACTCTCCGTGAACTGATAGGCGTAACGGCCAGTCACAGCTTCAATCCGGCGCACCCCGGAACCGATGCCGCTCTCGCTAAGCAGCTTGAAGATTCCGATCTGTGCTGTATTAGACACATGGCATCCGCCGCACAGCTCCAGGCTGTAGTCGCCAACTTGAACGACACGGACAACATTGCCGTATTTCTCTCCGAAGAGGGCCATCGCTCCCATAGCTTTGGCTTCATCTATCGGCTTATTCTCAATGACTACTGGAAGGCTGCGCCAGATCTGCGCGTTCACGCGCTGCTCAATATCACTGAGCTCCTCTGGAGTAATGGCTCCAAAATGCGAGAAGTCGAACCGCAGGCGTGAGCCTTCTACTAAAGAGCCAGCCTGATTCACATGGCTGCCCAGCACTTCCTTCAGCGCCTTGTGCAGCAAGTGGGTGGCCGTGTGGTTCTTCACGATATCCTCGCGCTCCGCCTGGTTCACTTCGGCACGGACGGTATCGCCGACCTTCAGATCGCCTGCTTCCACCGTAACCAGATGAACATGCTGGCCATGCGGTGCTTTGAAGAGGCCGTTCACCTTCGCGGTCACCGATCCGCCGGTCAGAACGCCGGTATCGCTGACTTGGCCGCCGCTCTCTGCATAGAATGGTGTTGTCTCCAGGATCACCTGGCACTCGGCGCCTTCGCTTACTGTATCCTGAAGAACACCGTCTACCACAATCGCCAGGACCTTGGACTCTGTTACCGTGTCATTATATCCAACAAATTCACTTTTAACCGTAAGCTCGGCGAGCGCACCGCCTTGAATCTTCATGCTGGCGCTGTCCTGACGGGCTGCTCTGGCCCGGTCACGCTGCTCCTGCATCGCGGCATCGAAGCCGGCGCGGTCTACAGCAAGCCCCTGCTCGGACGCAAAGTCCTCGGTCAGGTCAAACGGGAAGCCATACGTGTCATAGAGCTTGAATGCATCGGCACCGGCAATGGTGCTCAGGCCGTCTGCTTTGGCTTTGGCGCTGATCTCCCCGAGGATCGCCAGACCATCGGACAACGTCTCGTGGAAGCGCTCCTCTTCCAGACGGATGATTTTGGCGATATATTCACGGTTCTCGACCACGGAAGGATAATATACTCCCATAATCTCTCCAACGGTCTCAGTCAGCTCATGAAGAAAAGGACGGTCCATTCCCAGCGTCTTGCCGTAACGTACGGCGCGGCGGAGCAGACGGCGGATAATATAGCCGCGTCCTTCATTGGAAGGAAGTACTCCGTCACCCACCGCAAAGGTAACGGTACGCACATGGTCGGCAATGACTTTTAGCGCGATATCCTGTTCAACATTATCCTTGTAGGTTACCCCGGCAAGCCCGGCAGTCTTCTGGATAATCGGCTGGAACAGATCGGTATCGAAGTTGGAATCCACATCCTGAAGAATGGAAGCGAAGCGCTCCAGGCCTGCGCCGGTATCAATATTCTTGTTGGGAAGCGGCGTATAGCTGCCGTCCTTATTATGGTTGAACTGTGAGAATACGAGGTTCCAGACCTCCAGCCAGCGCTCATTCTCACCGCCCGGATACATCTCCGGATCACTCATATCACTGCCGTACGCTTCACCGCGGTCATAAAAAATCTCCGAGCACGGGCCGCACGGGCCTTCGCCGATATCCCAGAAGTTCTCGTCGCCCAGCTTGATGATGCGTTCTGCGGGCAGGCCGACCTTCTCATTCCACAGCTTGAACGCTTCTTCGTCCTCAGCATACACAGTAACGGAGATCCGGTCGCCGTCGAAGCCGATCCACTCCTTGCCGGTCAGGAATTCCCAAGCCCAGGTAATGGCCTCTTCCTTGAAATAATCACCGATGGAGAAGTTACCCAGCATCTCAAAGAACGTATGGTGGCGGCGCGTCTTGCCCACGTTCTCAATATCATTGGTGCGGATACATTTCTGCGAATTCGTCAGGCGGGGATTCTCCGGAATCTCCCGGCCGTCGAAGTAGGCCTTCAGTGGCGCCATACCTGCGTTAATCCACAGCAGCGAAGGGTCATTGTGCGGCACGAGCGAGGCGCTCGGCTCAATACGGTGGTTCTTGCTCTCAAAAAACTGCAGCCATTTGGAACGGATTTCACTTGCTTTCATCATGTACAGCTCCCGTCTCTTCATTAAATTAACAACAAAAAACGCCCCTGAATGAAATTCAGGGACGATGATTATCGCGGTACCACCCTGGTTATCGCCTTGATCCGTGAACCACGGACAACTGCAGACGATCGCCTTGTGCGGCTGTTAACGGGTGCCCCCGGCGGGATTGTCCCCGCACTCCGAAATTAGCTTTCAGCCGGCCTGTCTCCCAGGTTCTCACACCCGATGCGGCAATCCGCAAAGGAACCTGTTCTCTGGTGAAGCCATGCTCCGGCGTACTTGTTTTCATCAACGCTTTGTCCGATTTGCTTTTTAACATTTCAAGTATAGCCAGCGGGTGGATATCTGTCAATCACAGGCCGTAATTTGCTGTAACAGGAGCTGATAATCGCTATGAAAAAGGTTATTTACAGCGCTTACACACAGGCGTATAATTTAATTATTCTTAGCGTCGAGACGTAGCTCAGCTTGGTAGAGCGCTTGCTTCGGGAGTAAGAGGCCGCAGGTTCGAATCCTGTCGTCTCGACCATTTCTAACATATCTAATTAAGATTCGCGGCTTTGGGGCCGCGATTTTTTGGCATTCTGTCTTCCATATATTATCCTGTTTGGACTCTTGGATCATTCCTCTCTAGCGGCTCTTCTCCTTGCCTAAGACCTTTCGGCATTCTTTCTCGGCAAGTGCCATCTGCTTAATTCCCGTTCTGATCTGATTCTCCGATAAATTCGAATACCCCAGAATAAATGTTGGCTTCTGAGGGATCTGGTTAAGAAAATAATCAGATGCAGGATATATTTTCACTCCATGTCCCAGAGCCTTCGCGGCAATCATCTGCTCATCAACCACTGTATCCAGCTCAATGAGCAGATGTAATCCAGCCTCATCTCCAAAAACCTTGACCCGGCTGCCAAACTCATGCTGAAGCGCCTTTACCAGACAGGAGCGGCGGGTAGCATATAATTTCCCCATTCGGCTTACATGCTTGGCATATTGTCCTGACTGGATGAAATCCGTCAGTGCTTCCTGTTCCAGCGTAGGGGTCATGCGATCCGTAATCCACTTGATCGCCAGAAAGGGCTTTATTAAGGAGGGCGGAAGAATGGCATAGCCAATGCGCAGTGCAGGAAACAGAATTTTGCTGAAGCTTCCCACGTATACGACCCGCCCAGAGTTATCCAGCCCTGCAAGCGCAGATACCTTTTGCCCTACATACCGGTATTCACTGTCATAATCGTCTTCAATAATGAGTGCTCCTGACCCTCTTGCCCACTCCAAAAGCTGAATTCTCCGGTTAAATGACATTGTCACACCCACCGGAAACTGATGCGAAGGGGTTACATAGATCAACTTGGGAGTTTTTGACTGTCTTTTACTGTGATGCGCCAGACATTCATCCATCTCCTGAACACATATTCCTTCCTGGTCAACCCGTACGGGAATCACTTCACCCCCAGAGTAGCTGAATATTTCCCTGAGCACGTTATGAGTTGGGTCTTCAACCAGCACCTGATCTCCTTTACTCAGGCAAAGCCTGGCGAGAATATCCAGAGCTTGTGTAGCCCCAGTCGTAATCACAATTTGCTCCGGAAGTGCCGGAATGGAGCGGGTAGAACGAACTAACCGGGCAATCTCCTCCCGGAGTGCCAGGGTACCTTCTGCTGGTCCGTATGTAAGCATGTCAGGTGTGGCTCTCCGGCAGACCTCAGTCAGTGCACGCTGCCATCGGTCCATGGGAAACATATCCCAAGCTGGCACACCATGTCGGAAATCATAAGGAACCGCTGACGATGAGGGAAGAGCCGATATGAATTTCGGTGCTTTGGTTGACACAGCACAATAATTACCCGTCATCCTGCCGGGGTCAGTATCTGCTCCCGCTGCATTGTCGGCAACAAACGTTCCCGCTCCTCTCCTCATCTCCAGATAACCTTCCGCCTGTAGTTGCTCATAGGCTTGAAGAATGACACTGCGGGAAACCAGAATCTGTTCGGACAGCAATCGAGTGGCAGGAAGCTGGTCCCCGCTTCGCAAGCATCCGCTGTTAATTGCCTGCAAGATTTGCTCAAACACCTGTCTGGATAAAGATGTATCCGATGTCTTATCTAGTGTAATTAACAATTCATACGCCAAGTAAAGCCCCCTCCATCCCCTATGAGATCATTCTCTATAAATGGATTTAAGCCTCCGGGTTTTGAGACACCGAAGGCTTGCTGTATATAGATTGTCTTATACTTCTTGTAGTGCAGGGCGCTCCTTGAGCATTTCATAGACTTGAGCAACATCCTTGTCCCCGCGGCCAGAAAGACTAACCACAATAATTTCATCCTTGCTCATGGCTCCTGCAACCTTCATCGCATAGGCGACAGCGTGAGAGCTTTCCAGGGCCGGGATAATTCCCTCCGTCTTGGAAAGGGTCAAGAAGGCATTCAGCGCTTCTTCATCGGTAATCGAGACATATTCCGCCCGCTTAATCTGCTTATAATAGCTATGTTCCGGACCCACACCGGGGTAATCCAACCCGGCTGCAATGGAATGACAGTTCTCCGCATCGTTCATCACGTAGCATCTGAACCCGTGAATAATATCCGGCTTGCCTGTACTAAGCGGTGCTGCATGGATCCCGGTCTCGATCCCTTTTCCTGCAGGCTCTATGCCCACTATCGTGACACCCGGGTCATCCACGAAGGGATGAAACAATCCAATCGCATTGGATCCCCCGCCTACACATGCAGTGATCAGATCAGGAAGGCGCCCTTCCTTCTGCAGAATCTGCTGCTTGGCCTCTCTTCCAATAATCGCTTGAAAATGACGGACCATCAGCGGAAACGGATGCGGTCCAACAACAGATCCGATGAGATAGTAGGTATCTTCATAGTTCTGTGCGAAATCATTCAGCGCTTCATCCACAGCTTCCTTCAGTGTTCTGTTACCGGACTTCGCAGCCACAACCTCAGCTCCCAGCATCTGCATACGGAATACATTGAGAGCCTGTCGTTCAATATCCACCTCCCCCATATAAATGGTGCAAGGGATATTGAACAAGGCACATACGGTAGCAGTGGCTACACCATGCTGTCCTGCGCCAGTCTCGGCAATAATTCTTTTGGCCTTCATCCGGTGGGCAAGCAGGATCTGGCCGATAGTATTATTGATCTTATGTGCTCCGGTATGATTTAAATCTTCACGTTTGAGGTAAATTTTGGCCCCGCCCAGTTTATCCGTCAGCCGCTGCGCATAATATAACAGACTCGGCCGGCCCACATATTCATTCAGATAGTGCAGGAACTCCCGCTCGAACTCTTCGTCGTCCTTATAACGCTGAAAAGCTTCGTCCAATTTATTAAGCGCCGCCCTTAGCTCATCCGGAACGTAGCTTCCGCCAAACTTCTCCTGATCTCCTTCACCAAATACACCGTCCGCAGTTACCTTAATAATGCTCATTGAGTAACCTCCTATATATTTTTGGGTGTGCCAAAAGAAGTTCTTATAAACCCGTCTCTCATTCTATAGGGTACTGTGCAATCAAACACGACTTTTGTGGTCATGCCAGGCTTCGTAATCTGCGGGGACATGCCCGGCATTTGCGATGGGTCCAGATGGAAACCTTCAAGTCCCGGGAAGGTAATAATGTCCACATCCGCCTGAAAACGGGTCGTCATGGCCCACCACACTTCCTCTTCACTGAACAGGTTAACATCCTCATCTACCAAAACCACCTGTTTGATCATTCGAAAAGAACGAAGAATCATCGTTCCGGCGCGCCTGACGGCGAGATCGTCCTCATCATCTATTTTATGAAATTGAGCAAATAACAGCAGTTGCCCTCCCCCGGCAGAGCTGCAATAGGCATTGGTAATGCGGGAGGTTACTTGATTGCGTACATATTGGAGCACTCCAGCTTCCATCCCCACCGCTAAAAGATTAGATTGCTCGTATCCCGGACCAATCACGGTTTGAAATATAGGATTAGCTGAGGAAGTGATCCCCGTAATCTTAATGACAGGCAAATGGGGATGTGCCTTGCCGTCATATCCCAGAAACTCCGGCATAGAATGGCCCCCAGGCTCTCCTTCAGGAGCATACTCATAGGTAATTTCACCTTCCAGTACATACTCCGCTTCGGACAAGCAGTCTGCGGCAACAGATAAACAGGAGGAAATCTTGACTGGCTGTCTCCGTAATCCGCCTGCAATAGCCAGCTCATTGAACCCCTCGGGCGCTACAGCACCCGTGCAGCAGGAAGCAATATATATAGCAGGATCCAGACCGATATTGATGGAGATCGGAAGCGGCACACCCATTTCTTGTGCCGCCAGGTAGAAGCTCTCCAAGTGGCGGCCTGGAACCATCCAGATTGTCAGTTCGTTGTTGCTTTTCACCCATAGCCGATGAATGGAAATATTGCTGTCACCAGTGACAGGATGCTTAGCGACTACTAACCCGAGTGTAATATAGGGTCCCGCATCCTTCATGCTCATGGTGGGGATTGGCAGCCGGGTGAGGTTAACATCCTGATGGATCACTTCCTGACAGGGCGGCTTCTCATATTTTACAGGCTCAATTGGATGCTGTGCGGCATCCAGCAGGAAGTCCGCTATATATTGTTCTTGGGCCCCGAGAAGCATTGCACAACGTTTCCGGGTTCCAAAGATCCCCGCCAGCACCGTTTTGTTCACTGGCATCACATGTTCGAATAACATCGGTACTCCCGGGCCGGTTGGTGAAGAGACAGGAACCCCGCCTCCCTGGGCTGCATATAGAGCGGCTAACTCATATTTAGCGTCCACAGGCACCGTATACCGCTGGACGCCTTCAACATGTTCCTCCAAGTATACAAGAGCCGACTTCAGATCATGAATCGCGGCTCTCACACCGCTGGCTCATCTGACTGCTCACGGCTGTGCAGATATTCAAGCTGCATATCCGTCAGAACCGTAATTAATGTCTTGTAAGTAGCCGTTGCGATCTGTGGTTCAAGACCTGCAGCCTCTGCCAGCCCAGCTACCTTATCTAGTACCTGCTTAACCCGGTCACAGGAACGGACGGACTCCTCATCTTTTTTCAAGACCATAATTTTCTTAACGACCCGGGTTCTTTCAGCGAGCAAAGCCACTATCTGCCGGTCGATGATATCAATCTCTTGACGATGAAGCGCAAGGTTCTCATTCAACATTACTGATCCTCCCTAGATAATTTGAGTTTCATATAAGAATGATACATAGGTCGAAATGAAATTATGAAATATTTGAAATCCGCTTTCAGTGCATACACTTTCAGGATGAAATTGAATAGATTCAATTGGCAATTCCCTATGCCGTACCCCCATAATATATCCATCATCCGCAGATTCTGCAGTGACTTCCAGACAATCCGGCAGCTCCTCCCGGCTCACGATCAGGGAATGATAACGCGTAGCCCGAAATGGATTATGGAGTTCTGCAAAACAGCCTTTACCATCGTGAATAATCTCACTGGTTTTGCCATGCATCAGATGTTTCGCCCCTATAACTTTGCCGCCGAATGCAAGTCCAATCGCCTGGTGACCCAGACATACGCCAAGGATCGGAAGACACGCTCCATATTGCCGGATCAGCTCGATATACCGCGCATCAGCCGGATGGCCCGGACCTGGACCCAGGACTACAAAATCCGGAGCCAACTGCTCCACAAGACCCGAACTTAACTGATCGTTACGCACCACTTCAAGCTCTACTCCGGCTTTCATCAGATATTGGCAAATAATAAATACAAAGCTATCATATGCGTCAACGACCAATGCTCTCATTCAGTACCTCCCTGCCTGTGACAGCCCAGAATAATGCACCCATTTTATGAAAAGTTTCACTCCACTCCTTCTCCGGCACGGAATCAGCCACCACTCCCGCAGAGGCGCGAATGGAATACGAATCAGGCTTATGGTGAACCGCTGTACGAATGCACAGGGCCATATTTACATACCCGTTGAAATCAATGAATCCCATTGCCCCCGCATAGGCCCCACGGCGCGTGGTTTCAAGCTCTTCAATGATCTCCATTGCCCGAATCTTAGGCGCTCCAGTCATTGTGCCTGCCGGAAAAGTAGCGGCAATAATATCATACATGTCGTTTGTGGCTTTCTTCGCTCCCCTTACACTTGACACCAGATGGTTCAAATGTGAATATTTCTCGATCGCCATTAATTCCTCTACCTCCAGAGTCCCTGTTTCACAGACCCGGCCAATATCATTACGGCATAAATCTACCAGCATAATGTGCTCTGCTACTTCCTTTTCATCCCGCTTCAGAGCTTCTATAAGTCTCACATTCTCCTCTGGAGTGGGGCCCTTGGGGCAAGTACCTGCAATAGGCCTCATTATGATGTTCCCACCCTGGATTTTAATATACAGCTCTGGACTGGCCCCGATCAGCGTCATCCCTCCAAAAGTGGCCAAATACATATATGGCGATGGATTACGCACTCTTAGTCTCCGATACACGTCAACAGGAGTCATAGGGCTGTCAATATTGATTTGATTCCCTAGCTGGACTTGATAGATATCTCCAGCCGAAATATAAGAGAGAGCTTTCCTCACATTATTCTGATATACCTGACTGTCTATCGTATATTCCACAGATAATGGCTCTACAGCATCAGTTAACACCCGGTTCATCTGCAAATCACCCTTATGAAGCATAAGGCAAATCTCCGCCTTGGACAGGTCATCCCATCCTTTAGCAGCTTGGTTGAGAATCAGCCGTACGGTCTTGTCAACCAAATTATATTCTATTAGCCCTTGATACAGGGACAAGGCAAGATCCGGGACCGTTCCGTCATTCGGAATCTGTCTCGGCAGACTTTCAACAGACCATGCGATATCATAGCCCAAATATCCAAAAAAACCGAAATAGAAGGCTTCGCCCCGATCCGGGACGGAAACGGTGAACTGGGACTGAACGAACCGCAGGAAATCCCACAAGTCCTTGCGATTTCGCAAATGCAAACCCCCATCCCGAGAGACAAGCAGCCCTGCCTTCAGCCCCCCCTGGCTTACCCGCTCCATCATGGACTCTAGTCCTGTCAGTTGTATTTCTGTTGAGAATGCTGTAATCGTAAAGAGCGGTTTGAACCCTATAAAAGTACTCTGGGCACTCTTGGAAGACCCCGATAAGGTTTCCAGAAAGTAGGTATTTTGCTCCCCCAGGTGTTCCCGCAAGGATAAATAGGTCTCAAAGGAATCGTGAAACGGAATATCATGCACTTCAGTGTTTACTTGAATAGGATGCAAGATTCTTCACACTCCCAGTCTGTTTTAGTCCACTTCATCAATAACAAACACCAGAGTCGGGCTACCTTCCATCCCTTGTGACCGATGCGGATCTCCATCAGGAATTACAAAACCCATCCCGGGCCTGCAGGATACCTTTCTGCTCTCGTAATGTATTGTGAATTCTCCCTGCAGCACATAACCCACATGCCCCTTCAGGCACCAATGCTCTTCATTAAAACCCGGAGGAAGCTCCAGCAACCGAAGCCGCTTATTGCCGATATAGCTGATTTTCACACGCCCGTTAGCACCAGGCTTTTCCCAGCTTGTCCATTCCATATTAGGAAAATCAATCCCTCCGAGAGCTTCCAGTTCCTTATTCGTCACAGCCATCAACCTCCACTTTTTATTATTTATTATATGAAAACCAATGATGGGCAATCTCTTACACTAGCGGTGCTTGGAGACGACGCAGCTCATTCTTGCATATTCTCCGCTCATTCTCTTCCTCACATTGCAAAAAGGAATGATTCGTAATCTGCGAATAATGCTTCATAGCTGAGATCATATCAATCATCCGGTTGATCATTCTTCGTACAGAATCCAGCCCTTCCAAATCACTGAATGCCTCGCTTGCTTGTCCGGCATGCAGAAGAGCGGGAAAACCGCTCCCTACCAGGATCATACGATTCAGCAGAATATTGTTCACAATCTGAGAATGAACATGCTGGTGATTATAGCGCCGGCCTGTAATGATCGCTCCTCCGACCTTATTCGTAAGGGGGCGCTCAAATCGGAGATAGCATACCCCTGAGCGTTCAATAAACATTTGCATCAGATGCCCCATGCCGAAACCATGAACAGGAACCGCATAAATAATCCCTTCGGCCTTCTGCATCATCTGCACAATGTACTGCATGTCATCCGTCAGTTCGCAGGCCTTCTCCCGGTAGTTGCAATCCCCGCAGGTCCCGGAAGGCGAGAGGTTAAATTCTCTTAAATTAAGTACTGAGAGATTTGCTCCTCTGTGGATAGCTATTTCTTTGCTATACTTCAGGATCTGGTCTGTATTTCCACCAATGCGGGTTGATCCGCATATCGCTAGCAGTTCTACCGGCATAATATCCATAGGCGCATATTCCTCCCATTATGAATGGATTATAGAAGTTCAACAAAAACAGCAACAGCGACAGAAGCAATGATGACACCAAACAATGGCACCTTTTTAGCCAATACGAGAACAATAGCAACCACACCCGCTGCAATCCCTACCATCGGCGCCTCTTGATCCACCTGAAATATACCGGGAATAATTAACGCGCTGAGTACAGCCAGAGGAAGATTCTCCAAAAACCAGTTCTTTCGCTCCTCCATCTCCGCCTTCCGCACAAGCAGCAGCGGCGCAATGCGGAATAAGAAGGTCAGCATACCCATTCCGAGGATCACAATTATTGTCACATGACTTCACTCCTGACCTCATTTTCTTTGGAAGGGAATATTCCGCCGACACATGCTCCGATGATCATCGCAGCCACTACAGTAGCTGTTCCTAATAAGGGCTGTAGCAACCAGGAGGAAACAGCGGCTGAAATGCAGATCGCCAGGTTTCTTTTGTTGAGCCGGATCTGGGGTATTACTAATGCAATAAGCAAAGCGTACAGGGAAGTATTCAGCGCCGGCAAAATATTAGCGGGAATATAATCTGCCAGCATAATCCCGGCATACGTTGCGATTAGTGTGACGGTGTAGGGCGGGATCTCCAGCCCCAGCAAATAAGGAAGGGAATGACTCCCTGCTTCTCTGCGGTTTTTGTCGGACATCATACTGACCGCATACACCTCTTCTGTCAGCCCGAATCCAACAAATCCTTTGTAGAACGGGCGTGTATTCCGGTTCATTCTGGAAGAGAATGACAGGCTAATAAAAAAGTATCTTAAATTGATAACGAACGTGAGCAGCAAAATAATAGGGGCAGCGGTTCCCACTGCGAGCAGCTTAGCTGCGATAAACTGGCTTGCTCCGGCGTAGACCACAGCGGATAGAAGAAAGACCTCCAGGTCACTTAAGGAAAGGGCTTTGCCCACCAGGCCGAAGGTGATGCACGCCGGGATATATCCGATAACAATGGGAATGGAGTCAATAATACCTTTCTTCACTTGCCTCATGGGCTCTGTCACGATCCGCGAAAACCTCCCCGTTATGTAATAGAAAGGTATGCACAGGTGAATCCTTATGAATGAACGCCCATTCAGATCTCCCAACTCCGGTAAATGGCTGCAGCAATTCATTTAAAAGAAACGTAGTGGCCTCTACAAGTACTTTAGCTTCTTTATGGACCGCTTCAATCGTAAACAGCATTTGTGAGGATTCAGCCGTTGTCTTAACATGATCGCTCTGTCTCCAGTTCCAGCGCCGGGAGTGTGCTCTCCCGGCATCATCTGCATAAATAATCTCACCGGCTGAAGGAAGCTCACACCCATCCACTTTCCCAATCGGCAAGAACTGTTCATTCCCAGTAGCTCTTCTGATAACAAATTCTTGTATATCAGAGATATCGCACGAAGCTATAGGTGTACGGCATTTCAAAGAGATAGCATTGCATAAGTTCACGAGTGTATGAATTCGGGCTAATGCCCCCTGTTCAACTACACGTCTTATGAGCGATTCTGCAGCGCAAGGATACCTTGCGGGCTTGACACCAAATTGACTATAGACTTTCCGCCAGGCTGCAATGGTCGGAATTTCACTTATTGATTCTTTTTGCAATCCTGAGTTCATGATTTCCTGTTCCATATGAGCAAGCAGCGCGTTCACTTCAGAATCCCTGTCTAAGTTTGCAATATGAGAAGTCGCGATCAACCCAACATGTAAATCAGGGGCTATCTCAAAAACATCTTGCGAAAATTCCACTTTAAATGCTCTACTGCCCTCTACTTTCCCGGTATGGACTTGATTCATCTTAATCCTCCTTCGGAGCATTTCACTTCACTGCATTGCAGCGCTACATGGAATATTATACCTTATATACATTTTATTTATAAACTACCAATTCCCGACCAATCAACCATACCAATTTGCTTTTGAACTGAAACGTCCGGATGGACGATATCATCCTCAAATAAATCGAATATGTGCTCTTCTGTCTCTAAAATAAAAAAGCACTACCGTGAAGTAGTACCGTCAATGTCCTATTCTCTTTTATGTTTAAATAGCAAATTCAGACTACCTCAGCCCCGCCCACAGCCGTCTTCGCAGCTCCATCTCCTCATAGATACGCTCCAGCGGCAGTTGCATGGACTGGCCCGTTATATTCACTGGTGTGCCGGCGAGACGGAGGTTGATGGCCATCAGCCAGCGCTTTAGTCCGCGTTGCCGGGACAGGTAGGCTTGGGGGTCAACGAGGAAGATGCAGATGTTCAGTTGTCCATAGTAACGGATCAAGCGGATGTCCGAAATGTCCTCCCACATCAAGCGTCCTCCCGGAATCGCTGAAGACTGGTCATCAATGCCCTGGGCATCCACCACCAGCAGCGGGGAGCGGCGCAGCAGCATGATTAGATAGACGATGGCCGCCAGGCCAAACAGCACGGTGCAGGCAATTCCCAGCGTCCGCAGAAGGATGGCAAGATCCGTCGTAACCTCCCCGGATATTTTTAGCAGCCAGAACCCCAATATCACAAAAAGCAAGGATCCCGCTAACAGGAAAAGGATCTTGATCCAGAACGGCTTCACCACGAGCGGCTGGTAACCTCCATCGTTATACGGCTGGTAGTCCATTTAGTCGTCCTCCTTCAGAGCCTGCCATTGAACCGCAGCAGATACATGCCCAGTTTCTTTGGATTATAACTATAAATGGTACCCGATCACTCTACCCTCCGCAACCATTTTACCCAAGAAAATGAAACATTATTGCACATGCGCACCAGCCGTGTTATTTCCGTATTCTAGGCAGGAACGCCGCCGGAATTAACGCCAGAGTCGAGAAGGCAATCGTCCACATGAACGTATGATCGAAGGCAACGGCCAATGCGGACGGGTCAGGAGTCAGGACGGAATTCAGCTCATTTTGCAAAATAATTGCGATAACCGATACGCCGAAGGCGCCGCCAATCTGCTGCATAATACGGGTAGTGCTGCTCGCGTGCGGGATTTGCTTCGAGGACAGACCGATATAGGCAGAAGCCATAACCGGCAGAAAAACGGCCCCTAATCCGGCCCCCCTCACAATAAGAACTGCACTCAAAAAATAGTAACTCGTGTCTGCTCCAAGCTGTGTCAGCGGCCAAGTGCCGAGGATGGTAAGGACCGTTCCGGCAAGCACCACAGGTCTCGATCCGATCTGATCCGTCAATTTGCCGGCCAGTGATCTGGTCAGCAGCATCCCGATGCCTTGGGGAACGAGCAGCAGGCCGGAGATCAGCACCGTTTCACCGCGGACTTGCTGGAGATACAGCGGCAGGAGCAGCATTGCACCATAGGTGGTCAAGCCGGATAGAAACAGCAGTGTAGAGGACACGGTTAAGGAACGTACCCGGAACAGCCTGACATCGATCAATGCTTCGCTTCCTTTGCGGAGGGCATACACCACAAATACTGCTAAAAGCGCCACACCTGCTATGACTGGGGCAAGAACCGCAGCATGACCGAAGCCGTGGTGGGAGCTGACTTCTCCAAGACCGTACAGGATAAGCACGATAGCCGGAGACAGCATCAGCAATCCAGACATATCCAGCCGTAGCGTCCGGGCATTGTGCTCTTCCTTAGGGAGCCCTTTCCAAGCAACAATTATGGCAGCCACGCACAGCGGAATATTGACAAAGAAGATCCATCTCCAGTTCAAGTGATTAACGATTATTCCACCCACCACCGGTCCCAGAATGGGCCCAAGCAGCGCTGGCAGAGCTATGGTCGCCATTTTTCTGCCCATATTGTCTCCTCCATAGGCACGTACGGCCAAGGTCTGCATAATGGGCATCAGCAAGCCCCCGCCGATCCCCTGAAGGGTTCGGAACAGTATCAGGCTCTCCACGTTCCACGCCATGCTGCACAGCACAGAGCCGAGCAAAAACATGCCCAGTGAAAACAGCCACATCCTCCTTCCCCCAAACCGCTCCACAGCCCAGCCGCTTATCGGAATGACCATCGCAAGCGATAGCAAATATCCGGTCATCACCCACTGAATCGTGGACACCGAAGTGTTAAATTCCCGGACCAGCGTATCAATCGCCACATTGGTTATCGTCGTATCGAATATCGGTGCCAGGATACCAAGCATAAGAATCCACATCAAGTTCTTCGCTCCAGCCTGCTGTTCAGACGGTTCAAGTGCTGGTTTAGCTTGCTCTTGCAAGTTGATCATCTCCCTTTAATCACTAAATAAGATACTTTAAGTTTCTTATTTGAGCCTATGATATACTATCCACATAGGAAACGCAACGAAATTCTCCAATGGAGGTTGAGATAGATATGTCCACTTCTCAAGAACAGGATAAATCGAAGAACAGACGCAGAGGCAAGGAGCTGGAAGCTGCCATTCTGCAAGCTGTACGGGAAGAGTTAACAGAGCAGGGGTATTCCAATCTTACGATGGAAAGTGTGGCCGAGCGGGCGGGAACAAGCAAGGCCGTACTCTACCGCCGGTGGGCTAACCGCGCTGAGCTTGTGCTTGCTGCCATCCGGGAACGTGTGCCCCTGCCGCTGGAGGAAGTCCCCGATCACGGGAATTTGAGGGATGATGTATGCGGGGTGCTGCGGGCTATGAACCAGAATAATATTCAAGCCATATTGAACGCTTTCTACGGGCTTGTAGCGGAAATGGGCGATATGCCGCTTGCCTCGTATATTTTCCCGCATGGGCGTCAAAACAGGACCATGTCGATTTTGCTAGAGCGGGCTGTTGAGCGGGGAGAAGTGTCTGCCGAAGCCGTGACCCCCCGAATGCTCACTCTGCCGTCCGATCTGGCCCGCCATGAGCTGATGCTGTACAACGCCCCCATGTCGGAGGAGACGATCGCCAATATTGTGGACGAGGTGTACCTTCCACTGGTGTTGAAGCGGTAAATACTTGTTATGAACCTTCATGCCATTTCTCCAGCATCTCCTGCGCCTTGTGCTTATCTGTCAAAAGCATCTTGCCACTGTCGTGCTGGCAGCCGGTGCAGCCGGGACTGATTGCTGATCTGGATGAGGGGCATTACTTTACCGTTTAGGCTATTCGCCCTTAATTATTTGATGTGGGGCTAATGTTGCAAGTATTGCAACTCGGCATACCCAAACAGCCAGCCACCGGAAATCCCCGGCGACTGGCTGTTTCTCTTTCTTATAGAAGTAACTTTACAGCTTCCAGATCCGGTACAGAATCACCGCAGCTTCCGCACGGGAGAGGGTGTCCCCCGGGGCAAGCTTGCCCGTCTTACCGTTCACTACACCGTATTTCAGCAAGGCGGATACGCTGTCCTTGGCATAGGCGGAGATTTGACCGGCATCGGTGTATGATGCAATTGATCCGTTGCCTTCAGCCGTGATTCCGGCCGCCTTCAGGGCACGCGCTGCAATTACCATCATCTCCTGACGGGTGATGACGCCCGCTGGCTTGAAGGTATCGCCCGCATAGCCTGTGACGATACCGAGCTGCTTCGCCGCCGCAAGCTCCTTGCTGTATGCCGCGTTATTCTGGACATCGCTGAAGCCTGTAACTGCTTCAGCAGCAGCCTTAAGCTCCAGCACCTTCATCAGCGAGGCTGTGAAGTCTGCTCTGTTCATAGGAGCCGCAGGCATGAAGCTGATGCCGCCCGGAATGATATCGCGCGCAGCCATGGCAGAAGCTGCCTGCTTCGCCCATGACAGGCTGCCGAGATCTGTAAAGGACGGCGGAGCGAAAGCTGCGGCAAATGTGCCGAACTCCGGAGTACGGAACACCAGCGCTTCCTTCGCTGCCTCGTAACGGCTGTTCACCACAGCAGACAACGTACCGTTACCGGTGAGCGAACGGACCAGCAGGGAATCAAGTCCCCTCTGCTCTTCCGCTGACGCTTTGTAAGGAATAGAGACGGTCATCGCGCTGCTGCCAGGCAAGGCTACCTTCTGCCCGTCTGCAAGCAGACTCAGCTCCACCACCGGACGGCTGCCGGTCTGCTGGAGAGCAGCGGCATTCAGACCTTCGGCTGTGGATTGCTTGACCCGGATGCTAACATATTCAGTGGTTGCTGTAACCCCTGCGAGCTGCTCACTTGGAATGGACAGCGTAGCGAGGCCGTTCTGGAGGACAAGCAGGTACTTCTCCTGTGTCTTCAGGCCTTGAAGCGGCAACTGGGCTTCATAGGAAGCCACGCCGGTCAGGTTCGCCAGATCGATGATGATCTGCTTCCGTCCGTCCGCTGCCGGGGCCGCCTGCTTCAGGGCTTGCTGCCACAGCTCAGCCGTAACTACAGCCTTCGCCTCTGTACCTACGGTCTTCACCACAGGTCTGAGCGTCACCACACCATCCTTGCTGTCCATCTGTGCAGTCTTAGGTGCAGGCGTACTGCTGTAGCTGGTACCGCCGGATACTGGTGCCGGTGTAGCTGTTGGTTCCAGCGTTGCTTCCGGTTTTGGCGTTACCGTTGGTGTTGGTGTTGGCGTTGGCGTTGGCGTTGGAGTCGGCTTCGTCGGCGGTTCAGCGCCGTCTTTGGCCTTAAGCTTCAGCACGCCGAAGACGGAGGTGTCCTGATAGCCGTTGCCGGTGGTATCATTCCAGGCGGCCACACTTTGCCGGACGCCGCTCTTGGCATCGTTGATCTGAGTGTCGAAGCCGACCTTGGTGCCGCCGGCTGGCGTGATTTTTTTGAACGGAATCTTCATTTCAAGCGTATAGTTAGTTCCGGTTACCTTGGTTGCCGACTCGAAGCCTGCACCAATGGCTGCCGGACTGAAGGAGGCTTCATTGTCGTAATTGACCCGGTATTGTCCGTCATCGCTCTCATAGAAGGTCGTGCGGCCGAAATTCTCATCCAGGAAAATCTCGACAGAGTCCTGCTCCCATGGATTCACATTGCTCTTGTCCAATTGAGCGTCATTCACTTGGACCAGCACATACAGATTCTGGTCATCCCACAGGGTACGCGTGGTTCCGCTTGCGCCCTGCCAGGCCATCTGATAACGGTTCACAGCCATCTCGGGCGCAGAAGCCCAGATGCCATCCGCTGTTCCGTCAATGACCGGCGTGCCGTAGACCGCCTCTGACACGTTGGCTTCCGCTGTATCCGGCTCATGCTCAGCCATGAATTTGGCCGGATCA
The DNA here is from genome assembly GCF_000517865.1 of Paenibacillus sp. FSL R7-269. Taxonomy (NCBI): domain Bacteria; kingdom Bacillati; phylum Bacillota; class Bacilli; order Caryophanales; family Paenibacillaceae; genus Paenibacillus; species Paenibacillus sp. FSL R7-269. The sequence goes on along the minus strand of NZ_ASPS01000042.1, from coordinate 34,082 downwards.
ATGACTGCGTAGTAGGCCGGCTTCGCCTGCAAATCCCTGTCGAACAGAAGCGGGCTTGACTCCGCTCTCCAGCTTGTGCGGTCATCCATGCCCCAGAAGGTTACCCGCGCGATATGGTCAGCATGGGCCTTGTAAATATCCATTAATTTGGCATACAGATAGCCCTGGGCAATCTGTTCCTTCTCCGTCTGCTTATTCCCGCTGCCAGCCTGAATATCCAGCTCGGTAATACTGACCTCTACGCCAAGGGAGATGAACTTCTCCAGCGACAGCTTGACGTTATCTGGATTGGTATTGATATTGTAGTGCGCCTGCATTCCCACACCATCAATCAACAGCTTGCCTGGATGGGTCAGCGCGTACTTCTCATTCAGTTCCTTGACCATACTGTAGATGGCCTGGGCCTTGTTCTGGTTATCGTCATTGTAATCATTGTAATACAGCTTGATATCCCATTCCGGATGCTGGTCCAGCACTTCTCTGGCCGCCAGGAACGCCTGCTCCAGATAGTCCGGGCCGATAGCATCATACCACGGAGCCTTACGCAGCGCCGCTTGCCAGTTATTCGGATTGGACGGGTTATCATTCATAGCTTCGTTGACTACATCCCAGGAGATCACCCGGTCTCCGAAATGCTCCATAACTCTCTTAATGTGCTCTCTCAGGTTAGCGAGGGCTTCGTCACGCCCCAGTGGAACGCTTTTGCCCGCTCCATCCGTTGACGTATTCATCCATGCAGGAGACTGCTGATGCCAGACCAGCACATGCCCGTGCATCTTCATGCCTTCGGCAAGTACCTTGTTCACCATCGCATCCGCCGCTGTAAAAGTGAAATTGCCCTTGGTCGGCTGCAGCGCATCCGGCTTCATGGCATTACCTGCGGTAGCAACGTTGTGATGCATTTTCAGCAGGTCCAGCCGCACACCTTCCAGATCCTCGGCGGATAACGCGTTGCCGATCAGGAAGTCTTTTTGATAGGCTGTTTTTAGCGGAATCAGATCTCTCTGAATATCCACCGGAGCGGTACCGGTATGTTCGAAATTAATATCATCGATATAAAAGGAAGCGGTTGCATTATTGGAACTCTCAATGTACAGGGTCAGATGTTCGCCGCCCACACTGTTATAGCGGTAGCTGCCCTCATATTTCACCCAGCCGTCAGCCGTACTGATCGTCTTGGGAGACAGCGCCACATAACTCGCTCCTGTATCGTTCCCCACCTGTGTGGACAGCTGGAGCTGTGCGCTCGCCGGTTCGATCAGCTTCACCCAGGCAGACAGGGTATATTCGCTGCCCTTGTCCACATACTTCTCCACACGCAGGGAAGGCCCGTGCCAGGTGTTGCTTCTGCCCTCGACCTTCAGGGAATACGAACCGCCCTCTGTATGATTCGCTTCATTCGTTACAGTTACCGTCTCGGTTCCGGCTCTGCCGGTGAAGCCGCCCAATTGCTGATCTTCAAAAGTAACCTTGCTGAACGGCAAAGCCGGTTCACGCACAGGCTCTTCCCCGCCGCCCGGAGCGGACTCTGCCGTTATCAGAAGATCGCCAAGGTAGAAGGGTACTGTGGCTCCCTTTTCGTTGGAGTTGATGCGCAAGGAATGGTCTCTCTTAGTAGAGTCCGTGGCACTCGTGTCCACAGTAAATGTCTTCGTCAGTGTGACCGATTGCCCTGCCACATAGGGTATTGCTGCATAATTCCCGTAGCTGTTCACTGTCTGCAGCGCTGCTTCTGCTCCCTCTGGGAGCGTCACCTTCGCGTCAACGTAGACAACAGCCGTTACGGTGTACGTTTTCCCATGCTGGAGACCGAGATCGGTAAATTTGAAATCAACTCCATCCCAGTTGTCCTTCCGGTTGTTTACGTATAATGCTGCACCATCGGCATTCCCTGCAAAAGGAACCTCCTTAACCGCACTCAGGATTGCTCCCCCTGAGTGGCTCGTCTTACCTGCCCCATTCGCGAAGGTCTCATGATATACCGTGGTCTGTGCCTCGGCTGCCTGAGCAGCCGGAAGATAACCGCCTGCCGGAAGAAGCAGAAGGGCTGCCAGCAGCACCAGAGAGACTTGCTTGATTATTCTCTTCATGCATTGCACTCCTCTGTATGAATTTGGGTTTCAATGAGTTAAGCGCTTACAGCTAATGTGGAAGCCTCCCCCTTCACCACCCAAATCGTAGCATACGGACCCAAGTGCGTCTTACCTGAAACTAAAGGTTGTACCGTGCTTTTTATAGATGATTCCGGCTTACTGCACAGCAAAGAAGACCCCTGAATTAGGAGTCTTCTTACCAGCAGGATCTAGATCAGCTTGTGCGCATACCACTTCTTGCCCCGGAAGCGCCACAGGAATACTGCTCCTCGGACCGCCCACTCGCAGTTCATCGCCAGCCATACCCCCAGCACCCCGTACCCCAGTACAATTCCGAGAATATAGCCGAACACCACCCGGAACAGCCACATGGTCAGCATTGAAGCAATTGAGGTGAAGCGGGAATCTCCCGCTGCCCGCAGGGCAGACGGCAGAATGAAGCTGAACGCCCAGAGCGGAATCTGGGCAATCGCATTGACCAGCAGCACCACGAACAGATCATCGATAATCTCCGCAGGCGGGGAGAAAATAGACACCAGCGGGTGGAACAGCGGCATCAGGATCAAGGCCACCAAGGCGTAAGAGGCGGAACCGATCCACAGGAAGGACTTGATGAACTTCCGGGCATCCGCCACATCCCCCCGTCCGATACACTGGCCGACCACGGTCACAATCGTCAGCGACAGCGCACTGGCCGGAATCTGAAAGACCATCGCCAGCGATCCGGCAATCGCATTAGTGGCGATGGCATACGTGCCCAGACTGACAATGAAGATTTGCGTCAACAGCTTACCGCCGTTGAAGAACATCTGCTCTGCGGCGAACGGTACGCCGATGAACATGATTTTGCGCAGCATCGTAAGCGGTACATGGAACAGGTCGCGGAACCGCACACGCAGCACCGAATCGAACTTGAACAGATAGATCAAGGCACAGGCCATCCCCACATAACGCGCAATATTGACCGCAAATGTCATGCCCAGCACACCCATGTCCAGCAGGTTAATAAAGACGACGTTGAGGATAACGTACAGCACGTTCATAATCAGCGACAGCATCAGCGAAGCCCGCGTCCGGCCTACGCCCCGCAGCGCACCGCATACGGCCTGAACCACGGCAATCCCCAGATAAGAGATGCTGCTGCCGATCATATAGACCCGGGCATTGTCCAGCACATCGGCGGAAGCCGTCCCGAACAGCAGATTCAGAATAGGCGTATGGAAGGACATCAGCAGCAGACCAATACCCACCGCAAGCAGCGAGACCGAGGTTACCGAGCCGGCTGTAGCCTGGGAGACCATGCGGTCATTCCCGCTTCCTTTATACTGCGCAACCACCACCGTCCCCCCGGTCGCAATCGCCACAAACACATTGATCAGAAAAATATTCAGGGAATCCACCATATTCACCGCACTGACCGCCGCCATCCCTGACGAGCTGATCATCGCAGTGTTGACCAGATTCAGTCCGATAATGAAAGCCTGGTCAATGAGAATAGGCAGAAACAAGGCGATAATTTGCCGGTAATCCATGCTGTCTCCGGACAGATATTTTTCCAGCCATTTCTTGGCCGGTTGAGGAGCTTGAAGCTGCATACATTGATCACATTCTTTTCTGTAGAATAATTGCAGGCACACAATACATTCCTTCCAGTTTACTACAGATTCCGCTTCAAGTCTGTGTTAAGTGTGGATTTCGTTCAGATTACCGGATAACATTCCCTGCTCCCTAAGTAAAATCCTGGGTCCGGCCGAAATATAGAATGAGAGTATTTACTTTCGGAAGGAGGAGCCTATTATGAATAACGAGATCGTCAAAAGTCTGATCCAGCAGGTGACGGAAGATGTGTTATCCGAAAACCAAGCTGCCTTGGAGCAGAGTGGAAACAGCCAGGCCAGCATTCAATTAGCTGTGCAGCTATCTGCCATTACCACCCTTAAGATCCTTGAAAAGCTGGAGCTGATCGATAAGGATTAACCGCTCAGCTCGCCTGTGCTACATACCCATAAGGCACTCCGCGCAAAAAAACGCAGGAAGCAAATTTCGCCTGCGGGTTTTTTGGCGTGCCTATGGGAGATTCAGGGGTATTTGTGCGCTTCGTATACGCTCTAGGCCTGCTTTTGACAAATTCAGGTGCACTAATGCTCTTCATTTACGCTCCAGGCCTGCTTTTGGCAAATTCAGGGGCACTTGTGCTCCTCATTTACGCTCCAGGCCTGCTTTTGGCAAATCCAAGTGCACTTGTGCTCCTCATTTACGTTCCAGGCCGGCTTTTGGCAAATTCAGGGGCACTTGTGCTCTTCATTCTGACGGCTTAGAGGGATTTATCCCTTTTATTTTGGCTCATCATCCACTTTTATCCGCATCAATGGGATTTATCCCTCTCATTTTCGCTCACCGCCCACTTTCAGCTGAATCAATGGGATTTATCCCTTTAAATTTGGCCTGCTCCCCTTATATGCGCTGCGCTTCCAGCCCCCGTGTGAGCTCAAGCACTTCAATACCGGCCAGCAGCACTATTCCGATTCCGTGAGTATCGTTAAGCTGCCAGGTGAGTTGTTCTTTGTAATATAGTTTGTTGAAGGAATAGCCCGATCCCCGGCAGACGCCATAGACATTCCCCTGATGGTCGATGCAGTACTCGGCCAGTGCCGTCCAGCCGCGTAACGCTGCACCGGTATATGGATACGGCTCTGTCAGCCAACCTCTGCGCACGCCGCGCGCAAAAGCATACACGAACATCGAGGAACAGGATGCCTCCGCATAAGATTCGGGATCGGTCAGAACCTGATGCCATAATCCTGCGGCGTCCTGCAGCCGTAAATATCCTTCGCACAGCAGCCGGTAATACTCCAGCAGTTCTTCCCGCTGCGGATGTTGCTCCGGCAGTACCTCCAGCAGCTCAGTCAGCGAGAACAGCACCCAGCCATTGCCTCTTCCCCAGGCTACACCGTTCGGCTTGCTGAATTTGTAGTCATACACATGATGCATAATGCCAAGCTCCGGCTGGAATAGCCGATTACGGTAATGGAGAAATTGTGACACTGCATCATCCAGATAAGCGGTATCTCCCGTCAGCTTATAATACCTGCTCAGGAATGGAGTACTCATATACAGGTCATCACACCACATCGTTCCCTGCATGAAGTCGGTGGTGCCCCGTGTCCGGTAGAGTGCCCCCTCCTCATCGCGGGACTGCGTCTCATGAATGTACCGGGCGATATACGCCGCTGTCTCGGTCGCTCCATGCAGCGGCTGTTCGGCATGGGCGGCGAGCATCGTAGCACCGAAGGAGCCGCAGTCATCCAGTGAGTCCATGAGCGCCAGCTGCTGGTTAATACCCGGAGCACCATAGCGGCTGCGGTCCCAGAGCGAATAAGCATGAAGCCGGGTACACTGCTCAATATGTCCTCTAGTATAAGCGGAATAATGAGGATCAGCCAGAGCCTGACCGGTACGCAGCAGACCATATAGAGTTACCCCGAGCGGATAATTCCAGCGGCCGTACAGCACACTCTCCAGATAGGGCCTGACTGCACCGCCAGGACGGTCCACCCGCCAAAAGCATTCCTCCGCCCCTTCACCGAAGGGAGCATCCATAGAGACCGCTTCCATTGGCTGCGGTGCCGCCGATTGTAGAAACGGGCCCAGGTACAACCATGGCCCGGTCTGCCCTTCCACCGGATAAGGACTCACCAGCTTCAGTGTGCCGGTGGAGCTTTTAAGGACACAAGAACTGCCTCCCGTGTCCCCCGCCCGGACACGGGGAACTGCTTCTGCTGCTTCCAGGCGGAAGCCCCACCCGGGGCCGCCGCACACGGCCTCGACCAGCAGGTCATGGCTGCCGAAGCTCAGCGGCAGCATGCACTCAAGGCCGGCACTCTCTTCGGACTGGATGGCGGCAAGCCTGCCATCTACGTAGACCTTGAGTGCCGCTACATCCCGGCTGCGGAGGGACAGCCGGACGTTCATTCCGCCCGGCGCGCTCACCGCAAGCCTGCTCCAGGCCAGCGCCTTCGCGCCGGGCTCCGCGCCGAGCACGCGCGCGAGATTCCCGCGCTGTGCCTCGTCATCCGGCCATCCGGCCGCCGGATACCAGGCACAGCGGGCCGCCAGCGCAGCTTCGGCGGCCTCCGCGGCTTCTCCGCAGCAGACGCGCTGCGAAGGCTCTGCGCGGTGCGCCGCAGCCTCTCCCTCTGGAGCGCCGCAGCCCTCCGGCTGCAGGGCCCATCTGCTCTGCTGCGGCGCGCTGTAGATCCAGCCCTCGCAGCCGCTGCGCTCCGCAGTCGGGGCCAGACAATGCAGCGGTGCGCCCTTCACGCTCCCGGTGCCGAAGATCCCGCCGCAGCCGATGCCGACTGCGGTACACTCCAGCAGGAAGTGATTCCAGCCTGCCGTCAGCCCGGTACGAAAGAACGCCTTACGGTCCGGGAACACATCATCGTTCAGATTGGAAGCGAAAACGGCAATGCCGTTGACATAGACTGTCACCGGACCGAAGCAGCTGAGGGCGAGCGGGATTTCGCTGTCTGTATCGCTCCACAGCTTCCCCCAGGCATAGACAAATTCCCCGTCCCGCAGCTCAGGCAGCCGCTCCTTCAGGTTCATCTCGTACCGGCAATCCGCCAGCCGCGGGAAGCTGTGCTCCAGATGCACCCGGTAGACCGGAGGCTGCGGCGGATTCGCACCAATATAGCGGTTCGCTATAACCGCCAGCATGGATTCTGTATGATCTCCAGCGGTACGGACGATGGAATGACGCGGATCAAAGTAGGCGGGGACGTTGGCCTGCGCAACCTCACCTCTGCTGCCCGGCGGGCCACTTTTCACGGTACTCTTCACGGAATCCGCTCTCAATGTACTATCCTGCACGGCATCACTATTCGCCGACTCCGCTCTCAATGCAGCACCCTTCACGGCATGCCCTTCCTCGGCACTCAACACCGCCTTCTCGTCCCCGCCCCCCATCACAACGCCACCTCACCGCCGGGGTACAGGGTGGAGCTGTACAGGCGTTTGGACTGGGGCAGCGGCTGGCCGGGGTGCGCCGCTTGCAGCGGTAGGGCTTCACCGGCATAGACAGCAGCCAACTCATCCGTATAAATAATGACCTGCTCCGTTCCGCTGCCCAGCAGATCCCCGTGCACGGCATAACCCTGCTCGGCGAACTCGGCTACGATATTCATATAGCCGTCATAGAGTGCGGGAAGCACAGCTTCGCCCCGGCGGTATGCCAGAATATAGTCGGGTGCATCCGGCCAGAATCGGCTGACGGCTTCGACAATGGTAAGCCAGCCGTCAGTGGTACGTTCTTCCTTCCACAGCTCCCGGCCGGACTGGTCCAGCAGGAACATAGCATCCTTGCCCCGCAGACCCTTGCCGTCATCCTCCCGGACTAGACGGTCAAGGCCCGCAATCTGCAGGCCGGGCAGGTCCGGGCGGAACCGCCCGAGCGCCAGATGCTGCGACTCGACAGAGCCTTCGTACCGCCACAGCTCGCGCCCGTCACGGTCGTACATCACCGTCACACTGCCGCCGATGACCAGCTCCGGCACCCCGTCTCCGTTCACATCGCCGACCCACAGGCAGTCCGCGTGATCGTCCAGATCCTTGCAGCTCCATAGCAGCTTGCCCTCCGCGCTCAGCAGATCATATCCGGCCATTACCTCATCGCGCCCGTCACCGTCCAGATCGTACACCCAGGGATAATGCCCCAAATTGCCCTGGTGGGTCCAGAGCAGCCGGAAGTCCCGGTCCAGCACCCACAGCTGATGGTAGCGGTCTTTGAGAATGATGTCGGAAGGATAATCGCCGCCTGACAGGTTGGCAATAATGATGCAGTCATGAGCCTCCTTTGTCGGCAGCGGATGAACCGCTTTGACTTTGCCCGTCGCCCCCTCCAGAATATGCAGCTGGTCATTCATCACACACAGTACCTCCAGAGCCCCGTCACCATCGATATCAGCAATCTGCGCCGGATAATCGGAGCCTTGGCTGCCTGCGTCCGGGTCCGGCTTTCCCGTCTGCCACAGCAGGCGGCCATCCAGATTGTACGCCGTCAGGCACTGCACCTGATGGGGAATATAACGCACATCCTGGCGGTTATCCGGCTGCACCAGCAGCAATTCAGCCCGGCCGTCCCCGTCCAGATCGCCGAGCAGCATTTTACATCTTGGACCGGCGGCGGAGATATCCAATCCGGCCAGCCGGTGCAGCTTTTGACTATGATCCATATGATTCACAATACATCCTCCTTCACTCTATCCCTGTTCTGTATCAGCCCAGATCCACAGTCTGTCCCCCAGGCACCTCGACTGCCGTACCGTCAACCTCCAGCCAGACCGCAGCCGCTCCCGGATTACAGACAAAATTCCTTGCCGCCGAGAACAGCAGCCCCCGGCAGGCCTTCATATATTGCACCAGCTCCAGATTCGTCGCATACCAGATGTCGCCGCGTCCGCCCGCCATGGCGCAGAAGCGCTCCATCAGGTCCCAGTTGTGGTCATTGTCGAACTCATAGCTATGTCCCCACACATACATCAGGTACAGATACTGCCGCTTATGCAGTTCCACAAAAGTCTCCCCGTGAGCCAGCAGCTCCCGGTTATGATGGCAGGTCGCCTGCCACTCCAGCCAGTCCTCCGGCAGGGCGAAGCCCCCGGTGGTCTGTACCGTCCGGGCATATTCAATGCCCAGATGCGGCAGCAGCGCCTTGATCTCCTGCGTATAGGAGCCGTTCGGGTAAGACATGCCTCGCACAGGCTGGCGGACCAGCCCTTCCAGCACCCTGCGGTCCTCCATAATCTCCTCCACGACCTGCTCCTGCGGGCAGCGCGCCAGCGTCGGATGACTCCGCGTATGCACACTGACCTCATGTCCATGGTAGAGAGCCGCAACCTCATCAGCCCTGATACGGTCCCCTTCGCCAAGCAGCCCGGAATTCAAATGGAAGCTGCCCTTGATTCCATGCTGGTTGAACAGCCCGACCAGCCGTTCATCCGCCCGCCGTCCGTCATCATAGCTCATGGTCAGCGCCTTATGACGGCCTTGCGGGTAGCAGTAATAGACTCCCGGCATTGCAGTAAAACCTCCTTCGTAATCGTCCATCCCTATATAGATTGAACTTGTATATTTTTTAAGCTATGGGATAGCCGTGACTCCAGCCACCTCTCCCAGCTTCAGGGAGCATAGACGACCAGATCGCTATATTCCGCTATCAGCGGGGCCATCTGCCGAAAGCCAAGTCTGCCGCCGCCGAGCAGCGGACCGAAGGACGAGCCGTCGTCCACCCATTGCAGCACCGGCAATTCATTGATGGCAAACGTCACAGCAGCCCCCCGCTTCACCACCAGCATCCGGTAGTCCGCAGTCATATCGGCGGTATCCGGCAGCGGGTCAGCGCCTTGGGCGACAAGGTGGAAGCCATAGCTTTTGCGCAGATTACAGGTGTGAAAAGCCCGCTCCTCCTCCCACATCCGGCGAAAATACGAGATATGATAGGCATCCATCTCCCCATGGTGGTACTGGTCATATTCGCCCGTGCGGGCCGGCAGGGACGGGTCGAACAGATCCTTGCCTCCTGCACCGGCAGCCGCGAAGAACAGAATGGCCAGCCCCGGCTCGCGCAGCGGGCGGAACCTCCAGGAGATGGCAAGCTCCGCTGGAAGAACCTCAGAACACCAGAAAACCACATTCGCCTTCTGTCCTTCCTCAGCCCCGCGGGTACTCTCCAGCCTTAACCGTCTCTGCGGAAAAGTAACTGCGCCCTCGCCTTCCATCCGGAAGCCCTCTACCTGCGCGGGCCCCTCAAGCGTATTGCGGTAGATCTCCCGCCAGCCCTCAGGAACATCTGCTCCACCCTGTAGCGTAGTCATTGAACCACCTCACCTTTCTCGGCACCGGCATTATGGTCAATTCCGGCACCGGCCCTCGCGCTAATCCTAGCTTCTGCACCAGCCTCAACATCAGTTCCAGCACCAGCTCCAGTTTCCGTACTCCCCACAGCTTCCGCATCAGCTACATCACCCGCTCCACCATCGCGTGCAGGCAAGGCTTCGGCAATCAGCTCCAGCGCAATAATCGTGTTCAGTGACCACTGTGAGGCTTCGTTCGTATTCATCCAGTCCACTTCATCCAGCGCTTCCATAGAAGTCACCTGCTTCTGCTCCGCTTGCAGATTGACCGTGCCGAACGGATTCTCAAGCAGGATGCTCCAGCAGCGTTCCGCCGTCGCCCGGTCATCCTTAACCCATGCGCCGTAGGCGGCAATAGCCACACTCAGCACCGGATGCTCGAAGCGCAGCTTGCCTGTAATTGCCCCCCCGGATCTAAGCCGTTGCTCTTCCTCCGGCAAATTATAGAAGACACCGAACTCCGCCAGCATGTCCTCCCACTCCGGGTCCTCCAGCATCATGGCCAGCTCGAACCACACCTGCGGCCCGCCCATGCAGATCGCCAGATGCCGTCCCCAGTTGTCATCGCCCATAGGACTGAGAATTCCCGTTGTGGGATCATATCCGTAGGTTGGCCCGGAGATCAGCCGCAGATTGACTGCTTTGATGCAGTCGATGCCGGTTAGGATTTTGTCGCGGTAGGCCGTATCCTCATAACGTTCCCAGCGGGTCATCCAATTAGAGCTGAACGCGGCCCAGTCCGGCCCCACCCGCACATGCGTCTTGAATTCATCCTTCGCAAAATAAGCCCGCATCGGGTCCAGATTCACCGTGGAATAATCCGCATCCTTCACACTGTCCATGATGTCGCCGGTCCGCTCATCTCCGGTCAGATAATAGTAGTAGCGGTGCAGGCCCGCCATAGCAATCCGAGCTTCCTTGCAGCCGCAGCCCCAATGCACGACATTGTGCCGGGAGCCAAGACCCGCATATTCCCCGAAATGATACACATCCACCTCGCTGGTATGCCTGGTCATCGCTTCTGCCATCCGGTAAATATCCGCGCGTCCGGTCCGCAGAAAGCTCACCCACAGCCACATATTCGGTACCAGTTCGGCATTCTGCCAGGCACAGCCGCCCAGATCATAATTCCAGACATGGCGGACCGGATCATAGCTGTGCATGAAATCGCCATAATCCCACAGGCCATACCACTTCCGCTGCTCCATCTCCTTCTGGTAAAAGCTGATGATTCCGTCCAGCCGCTCCTCCAGGTACGCCTTGGCCGGCGTGCTCCGGTCCGGCAGGCTCCAGAGTCCAAACGCCCGGCTGCGGTGGTAATACCCGGGCTCACAGACCAGCAGCGGCGGTTCATCCGCCTGCTGCTGCATCTGCCGAAGCTGACCAGAATCCGGCGTCCGCGCGGTACACCACAAGGTCAGCTCGTTCGTATTGGCGATGCCGTAAGGGGTTGCCCGCAGCTCCTCCGCGCCTTCATAAGAGGACTCGACATGCGTCTTCGTATCATAGTGGCGCAAGTCCATCGCCTGTGCCTCCGGCGTCCAGAACCAGACCGTTAACGCCGCTTCCGCGCCGGAGGTGCCGCTGATCTCCAGCCCGGAGGGGTGCTTCTGCCAGAAATCCTTCACTCCGGCAGCCAAGCCTCCGCCGTCAGAGCCGACATAGCCCAGTCCGCCTGCCCGCCGGCCTTCCGCCCCTTTAATCCAGGTGCAGTCCGACCCTGTCCGCTTATGCACGGCATAATGCTCAGACGAATCCTGCACCAGCCGGAAGTCATCCCATACCGCCGAATCCTGGAGCAGTCCCGTGAAGTACGCATCCTCTACGGGATCAAAGTGCTGGCTCTGCCCCTCAAGCTGCCCGGCGAACATACCGGCATATTTGCCCCGGGTTCTGCGGGTCTGCAGCGTCTTGGGGGATTCGCTGAAGATTCCCCCGCTGCCCGCCAGCCGGACATGTCGGTTATACAGCGGACCGCTGAGCGGCACCTTGAACAGCAGGCCCAGCCCCTTGATGAAGTCCTGCTGCGGGTTGCCGTCATAATGGAAGGTATGCACCAGCCGGATGGATGCAAGCCCGGCATAGAAATAGAGCCGCAAAGTATAAGGAAGCCATTCCCGGGCTCCCCTTGTACTTCTGTGCCGTCCGTCCAGCCGGATCACGGCACGCACCGGTCCCCGCTCCTCCAGGCTGGCCTTCAGCGTCACTCCGGTGAACCGTTCCTGCCGCAGCTTCAGCTCCCCGCTGAGGATGTCCCGCTGTTCGCGGAGACAGAGCAGCTCGCTTCCGCTGCACACCAACTGCTCTGCCGGGCAGGGTTGATTCGCCGCGCCTATAGCTGCACCGGCTGAATCTGCACCTGCATCCGTAGCTACACTCACATCCGCACTCGCACCTGCACGCTCACCAGCCACCGTGCCCACACTCACGCCCGCACTCGTACCCGCACCTGAACCCGTCACCGCCTCCGCAGCTCTGTAATATCCATGATCATCGTCCGGTCCCCCGGATTCCGCCGTTCCCCGGCGGATAATCCGCGAGATCACGCCCGGGCCATGCTTGACCACGGTGCAACGAATGCTGCCTGTATCGACAATATAAGCCTCCTCTGTCTCTGCCACGGACAGCTGAAAGGCTGCGGACACAGCGCTCTGCCCGGCAGAGCGTTGCAGCGTATATCCTGCCGTACTCCCTTCAGGGCATACGGCAGAATGCAGGGACCATTTGATGCTGCCGTCCGGCCAATACGCAGCCGGACGGCTCTGCAGCGGCAGGCGGGAGCCGTTATCCGCCCCGCCAAGATATAGCGCGGCCAGTTCTCCGCGCTTCAGATCTCCCTTGGACCAGGGGACACCCCAGGTCACCCCCGCAGCCGCAGCAGGCGGCTTCAGCCATCGTAACTGGACTGGCAGGGCCGAGGATAAAGAGGTCATCTTCTGTCATCTCCTTGATGGGACATCACCTGGACGATTGAGCCGTTGCCGGAGCAGGAGGCCTGCGGACGCGGGATCACGGAAAGTGAGCCGCTGTCATTCTGAAGCCGGTCCCCGCTTACCGGGTCCCATTCTCCTTCTCCCCCTCCTGCCGGATCAGTTCACGGTAACGTGTCGGAGTGATATCCTCCTGTTTTTTGAAAATCCGGTTGAAATAACTCTGCTGATAGCCAACCTGCAAGGCGACATCGTTCATCTTCAGATCGGTGTCACGCAGCAGTTCCTTCGCCTTGGTGAGCCGCAGTTCCGTTACATAATCAATGAAATTCTGCCCGGTGACCCGCTTGAACGACTTACTGAGCAGAAAAGGACTGGTCCCTGTATAATCCGCACAGCTGTCCAGTGAGATATTGTCCATATAATGCTGCTGAATATACAGCATCGCCTGGTCAATGGTCCGCCTTATCCCGGCGTCGGAGCGCTCGCACAGCTCCTTCAGGAAGGGAGCGATAACCTGTGTGCGGAACCAGGAGAGAATCAGCCCCGGCTCATGGATCTGCGAGAGGCTGGCATACAGATTCCTGCCGCCGAATAGCTGGCTCTGGGCCATCCCGGCCTCCAGCACCGCATGAAGGATCGCGCCGAGCAGATGCAGCATCCCCTGCTGTACGTCGATCACCTTCGCGCCGCCTGCGGAGAGCGTCTCCAGGAATTCCTCCAGCAGCCGGTCCGCTTCCTCCGCTTCGCCGGTCCGCAGCGCCTGAATCAGCCCGCGCTCCAGCGCGAAGGAATACTGCGGCATAGGTGTGCCCTGCCCCTCCCGCTCCAGCTGCTCTAGACTGATAATCTGGTTCCCGCCCCCGTACCTGCTGTGACTGGCCGCCTGCTTCGCCGCCTCGAAGGACCGCGGAACCGCGGAGATGCTCCCGATCCTTGCACTGTACGCCACCGTGGCTTGAAGCTTAAGCATCCGGCTCAGGGTAGCCGCCAGCTCTTCACCGAAGGCCCCCACGCGGGCCGGGTCCGGGCCGCTTCCCGGTTCCATCAGCAGCATACCGGAGGTAAGGTCATGCAGATTGACCGTCTCTGCCCGGCCGAAATGCTCCTTAGCAAGCTCCCCGATGATATTTACAGCCGCGAACGACACCAGACTCTCGTCACCGCTGCGGAATTTGGCTTCCAGGCTGGAGATGCCGGTCAGCTGGATATACAGCACCACGAAGGTACAGTTCTCCACTTCCCACTTGTACTGCTTCATCCGGCTCTGCAAGTCCTGTTCGGAATAGGCATACAGATACCCCTGGAACAGCTGGTGGAGGAAGCTCTGCTGCACATGCGGAAGCTGCTCCGAGAGCGTGTACTCGAGGGCGTGCTGCTGTCCGTGCAGGTTCTGCCAGTGCCGCTCGATCAGCGTCAGCTCATCCACCCGGTCCCCGGAGGCCGCATGCTCGGGAAGCAGGGTCTGAAGCAGACGGCGGACCGGCGAATAGATTCTGCGGGAGGCAATCCAGGACAGGACTGCCGCCAGCAGCAAGGCGCACAAGCTGACCAGAATAATCATCCGGGACAGCCAGACCACCGGAGAGGTAACGCTGGAAATCGGCGAAGCCGATACATACCGCCATTCACTGGCAATCCGCGAGAAATCACCATAGGTCACCGCATAAGTAACCCCGTTCCAGTCATACAGAAAGGACCCGCTATCCTGGCTGCCTCTGGCTGCAATAGCAGCCCGCAGCGCCGTAACGAGCGGCGTTGGGGTATCCATCCCGGCCCCCGAGATGAACAGCCCGCCGGATTTCTGCTCCATGAACACCTCCCCCGTGCTGTACGGGGTCATGGTCCGCAGCATCGCCGATACCTTCTCTGTATCCATCCGCAGCAATAGCGCCCCGAAGGGCTCCCGGCTGCCGCCGGGGATCTGGTGCACCAGCGTCAGCTCCTTCTGCTCCGGCTTCTCCGGTTCAAAAGCCCACTCCGTCCAGTACGTGCTCCGCTCCTGCTTCAGCAGCTTCGAGTACAGTACTTCCTCCTCCGCAGCCAGCGTCCCGTACTCCGTGCCGAAGCGCACCGGCTGTTTACCGGCCAGATACAGCTCAACCTGCCGCACCATAGAATTCGAGCCCTGCATGACTACCAGTGTCTTCGTAATATCCCAGGCCCGTTCATGATTGCGGATGAAATCCATGTTGCTCAGCCCGTAGTCGAACTTCGGATCGAATGCCCAGTGGGCCAGCATCAGCTCCAGATTAGACAATTGATCATTGATGTTGTCCGCCCGCTGCTCAATCTGCCGGTTATGCATCCGGAGCAGCTCCTTCTCCAGATTTCCCCCGGCCATAAAATAGACCAGCAGCCCGATGATCAGCCCGGGAATGGACGAGACGATCAGCACAATAATGAGATTATTGCGGTAATAACGGCCCTTGCGTCCTGTCCGGCCTCGCGTATACCTGTTCCGTGCTCCTGCCCCTTCATTCTCCATTGCATTCACCAGCCGAATCCTTAGTTTAGAGTTGCAGCTATGCAGCCGCAGCGGGCTCAGACCGGCCGGAGACTGGAGCAGGACCGGGTTTTACTTGCCCGCTGAGGCGTACAATTCGTTCATTTCCTTCACAAGCTCATCTCCGCCGGTCTTCCGCCATACCTCAAAAGCGGACTTCAACCCGGCCTCATCCATCTGACCGACAATGAATTTGATGCGCGCATCGTTGATTACGTTATCCAGCTGTGAGCCTTTTTGCGTATAGACTGCCGAGATCAGCGCTTCCGCCGGATTGGTCACAATCGTCGCTTCATTCGTCTTCTGTACCTCGGTCTGCTTCAGCCGCAGCGGGGTCTGTTTCACTTGCTTCGCCTTGTCCTCAGGGATGAACGGCAGCATCTGGTTCAGGCCTTCCACTTCCGATTCCAGCAGAACGGTATCGCTGGAGCGTTCGATGTATCCATCCACCAGCTTATAATGCACGCCTTCAATTCCATAGTTCAACATCGTCTGCAAATCCTCATCATTCAGCCGGTCCAGGAAGGCCAGCACCTGCTTCAGCTCCTCCTCGGTTTTGACCGAAGACTTCGGAATCGCCAGCATGCCGGAGAAGCCGGAGGTCGGGAGAGTATGCAGCGCGCCGTCCGCTCCGCTCACACCGCCGATAACATCCATATAATGACGTTCCGGCTCATCTTTGCCTTCCTTTTGGAGGGCGGCATGAATCTTGTCATCCAGCCGTGCCGCGTTATCGACCACATCGACGATGACACCAGCCTTGTTGTTGACGACAGGATCATTCCATTTGGAGCTGTCCATCACCGCGAAGTCGGCGTTGATCAGCTGCTCATCGTACAGCTTTTTCATAAATTTAAGCGCTTCCAAATAACCGGGATATTCATGCTCAGGCACGAGCTTCCCTTCCTGAACGCCCCACTTGTTCGGAGATCCGAACCACAGCTTCATCGTATCGAAGCCGCTGGCCCACTGGCCGGTCCACTTGACCAGCACCATGCCGTACGTATCCGCCTGGCCGTTGCCGTCCGGGTCCTGCTCCTTGAACGCTTGCAGCATCGAATAGAAATCATCCACCGTCTTCGGGTTCTCAATCCCCAGCTTCTCCATCCAGTCCTTGCGGAACACCACGCCGTTACGTCCCAGCGCCCGCCCTCTGTAGATCCCGTAATTCTTGCCGTCGATGGCCGAGTTATTCAGAATGACCTCCTTCGCCCCGCTGAGATTCTGATAATCCTTGAGATACGGACCCACCTCCCAGAAAGCGCCGGATCTGGCCGCATTGACGAAGCTGGACGCTTTCACGTCGCCTACATACATAATATCAGGCAGCTTGCCGGAAGCCAGCGTAATGTTGAATTTGTCGGCATACGATGCATTCGGCACCCATTCGAAATGGATTTTGGTGTTCGTCAGCTCCTCCAGCTTGGCGGCGACCGGACTGCCGTCCTTCGGATAATTGGTTTTGAAAATCGGCAGCATCAGCGTCAGCTCAAGCGGCTTCTCTCCCTTGGCTGTACCGTCCGTCTTCCCGCTGTCAGCGGCAGGGTCCTTCTGTCCCGCACCCGCATTCTCCCCGTTTCCGCCGCAGCCGGACAATACACTTAGCAGCATAATCATAGCCAGCAGCATGAACAACCCTTTTTTCGCAGACCGTGAACCTTCACTCCGCTTCATCTTCTTCATCACTTGGCCTCCCTTTATATGTTGACTAACCGCTTACCCTTTGACTGAACCCAGCATCACCCCTTTGGCAAAATGCTTCTGCAGAAACGGATACACGCACATAATCGGCAGGGTGCCGACCACGATGACGGCCATTTTGATCGACTGCTCCGGCGGCTGCACGAAGTTCGGGTCCATCGAGCTGAGATCCCCCGCTGCCGACTGGGACAGCATGACGATCTGGCGCAGCATCACCTGCAGCGGCCACTTGGACGGGTCATTGATGTAGAGTAGCGCCGAGAAGAAGTTATTCCAGTGTCCGACCGCATAAAAGAGGGTGAACGTCGCCAGCACAGGCTTCGACAGCGGCAGCACAATCCTCCACAGCAGCCCCAGCTCCGTGCAACCGTCGATGCGCGCCGCCTCCTCCATCTCAGCGGGAAGCTCCTGGAAGAAGTTCTTCACGATAATCAGGTTGAAGGCGCTGATCGCCCCCGGAAGAATTAAGGCATTCAGCGTATCGAGCAGATGCAGCTCCCGGATTACCAGATAGGTGGGAATCATCCCGCCTCCGAACAGCATCGTGAATATCACCAGATTGAGGATCAGATTGCGGCCCATCAGGTACCGCTTCGCCATCGGATACGCCATGGTAACCGTGAAGAACAGATTGACTGCCGTCCCGATCACTGTCACGTACAGCGACACCCCGATGCTACGGACAATGGTATCCGTGGAGAAAATAAACCGGTAAGCGTCCAGCGAAATGGTCGTCGGAACCAGAAAGACCGCGCGCTTCGTAATTTCCGCCTCGGTGGCGAAGGAACCGGCGACGACAAACAGGAACGGCAGAATGGCCGCGATCCCGATGATGCCCAGCACCAGGTAATTAAACACGTCAAAGGTAATCTCTCCGGCGCTGCGGTAACGTTTAGCCACACTCTTGGCCTCCTTTTCAATATAATCCAGATTCGCCTGACTTCTTGGCGAGCCAGTTGGTGCCGAGCACCAGCACGACCCCGATTACCGATTTGAACAAGCCGACTGCGGTGCTGTAGCTGAATGCCCCCTGGGTAATTCCCAGCGCATACACATAGGTATCGAAGACCTCGGCCACCTCGCGGTTCAGCGCATTCATCATCAGATAGATTTGCTCGAAGCCGTTATCCAGAATCGTACCCATCCGCAAAATCAGCAGAATGACAATCGTACTGCGGATCGCGGGCAGCGTAATATGCCAGGTCTGGCGCCAGCGGCTGGCTCCGTCCACCACGGCGGCTTCATATTGCTCCACATCGACACCGGCCAGCGCAGCGAGGAAAATAATCGTCCCCCAGCCGCATTCCTTCCAGATGGTCTGCAGAATAATCATCGGGCGGAACCAGTCTGGATTGGCGAGGAAATCAATTTTGTGCCCGGTAACTGTGTAGAGGAATTCATTGACCGCACCGCCCTGGGTCGTAAGGAACACGTAAGAGATACTCGCGACGATGACCATGGAGATGAAGTGGGGCACATAGATCAGCGTCTGAACCGTCCTTTTGTAGAAGGACAGCCGGATCTCATTCAGCAGCAGGGCCAGGATAATCGGTGCCGGGAAAAAGAACACCAGATTATACAGCGACAGCACCAGCGTATTGCGCAGCAGCATGAAGAAATCAGGATTCTGAAAAAACGTGCGGAAATGCTCCAATCCGACCCAGCTGCTTTTCCAGAAGCCCAGAAAAGGCTGATAATCCTTAAAGGCGAGCAGCACTCCCCACATCGGTACATATTTGAACACCAGGAAATATAGGAGTCCGGGGCTGAGCAGTATGTAGAGCCATTTGTCCCGCTTCAGACGTCTGAAGCGCTGCTCGCGCCTGCTGCGGCGGAAGCTTGTACCCGCGCTGATCTCTGCTGCCCCCATTGCCGCTCCTTGCTTCATTTACCTTCACCTCCGTATGGATAAGCAGCCTGGCTAGTTCGCTTCACTACATTGCCGTGGCTGCGCTTTCTATTATGGTTGGCGGGTGTTTTTCCGGCAATCGGACTTTTTGGACAGCGCTTTGTACGCCTTCTGCACCGCTTCCGCAATAAAGTCCAAAACCGGCAAAAGTTTACTATTGATTGTGGGGGGAGGACACTATAT
Source organism: Paenibacillus sp. FSL R7-269 (assembly GCF_000517865.1). Lineage (NCBI taxonomy): Bacteria > Bacillati > Bacillota > Bacilli > Caryophanales > Paenibacillaceae > Paenibacillus > Paenibacillus sp. FSL R7-269. The sequence goes on along the minus strand of NZ_ASPS01000042.1, from coordinate 14,847 downwards.
AAATTAAACCTTGTAAATACTCAGTATGGGATAGCCGTGACTCCAGAGAAGTTTTGGGCTTCCGGCCGCTGTTGTCTGCAGATTTCTTGATATATACCGTTTTTAACGGTTGAAATCCGCATACAAAGGCGGTCGCTATCGCTCCTACAGCTCCAAAATTCCCCTCCGCCACTTTCCCTGTCTGTAATTTTCAAATTCAATTGATATAGATCGAAAGAAGTAAAAATACATCGCCCATATGGGGCTTTTTCCAGGAGGTTATAATGATGAAGCAAAAGCTATATTACGGTGCAGCATGGTACCCTGAGCTGTGGGGAGAAGCTGAGCGGCAGCAGGATCTTCAGCTCATGCAGGAGACCGGGATTAATCTGGTACGCATGGGCGAGTTCATCTGGTCGCTGCTGGAGCCGGAGGAGGGTTCCATCGATGTACGGCCGTTCGCTGAGCATATCCTTCAGCTGCATGATCACGGCATCGATACGGTCATGTGTACGCCGACCGCGACCCCGCCAATTTGGCTGACTCACGGGCACCCGGAGCGCCTGCACATCCGGGCAGACGGGGCGGTAATGAGCCACGGGTCCAGACAGCATGTCTGCACGAATAATCCTTATTTCCGGCAGCGGGCGGCGCTGATCACGGAAGAGCTGGCCCGGGTGCTGGGTCCGCTTCCGGGCTTAGTCGCCTGGCAGCTCGACAACGAGCTGAAGGCGCATGTGGCGGAATGCATGTGCGGGTCCTGCCGCTCACTGTGGCATGAGTGGCTGGAGCACCGCTACGGAAGTATCGGCGAGCTGAATAATGCGTGGGGAACCGGCGTGTGGAGCCAGATGTACCAGCGGTTTGATCAGGTGCCGCAGCCGGTGGCTACGCCTTTCCTGCATAATTCATCGCTCGTCACCCAGTACCGGCTGTTTCAGATGGAGAAGGTTGCGGAGTTCGCGGGGGAACAGGCGGCGATCATCCGCCGTCATTCGGCAGCTCCGATTACGCATAACAGCAATGTTCCTTTTCATCTGGACAATGAGCAGCTGTTCCGGGAGCTTGATTTCGCTTCGTTCGACACCTACGCCTCCCAGGCCAACAGGCACGCTTATCTGCTGAACTGTGATCTGTGGCGCGGCTTCAAGCCCGGGCGGGATTTCTGGCTGATGGAGACCGGCCCGGCCTATGCCGCTTCGCTGACAAGCTACGGCGAGCCGCATCCGGACGGCTATCTCACCGCTGAAGCCGTGGCTGCCTACGCACTGGGGGCAGGCGCCTTCTGCTACTGGCTGTGGCGGCAGCAGCGCACGGGCAGCGAACAGACGCACAGCTCGATCATCAGCGCCTGGGGCCAGCCTGCGCTCGGATATGACAATGTGCGCAAGGCTTCCGCTGCCAGGCTGCGGATCGAGCCGCACATGCTGAATACCCGGCCGGTGCAGGCCGAGGTGGCGATTACTTATTCGGACCGGGCCAAGGCGTTCCTGGCTACGGAGCCGCACCGACAGCTGAACTACCGTTCCCTGCTGGGGGACTTCTACAGACGGATTCTCGATCAGGGGATTCACCGTGACCTGCTGCCGGAGAGCGGCGATTTAAGCGGCTATAGGCTGCTGTTCACGCCTTACATCCATTATCTGTCGCCGGAATACATGAAGAAGGCGCTCGCCTTCGCTGAAGCCGGCGGCATCTGGATTGTCGGCCCGCTTAGCGGAGGCCGCACAGGAGAGCATACCCTGCATACAGATGCTGCGCTGGGGGAACTGGAGCGCTTCGCCGGAGTGAACACTACCTTCGTCTACCCGATGGAGGGGACGGGCAGCATCGGGGAGGCCTTCGGCCACACCGCGCCGCTGTCGCTATGGAGCGCGGTGTTCGAGCCGCTGCCGGGCGGTGCCTCCGTAATCGGCGTCATTACGGAGGGCCGGACGCCGGGCCGGGCCTACCTGACAGAGCAGCCCTATGGCCTGGGAGCCATCGTGATGCTCGGCTCGCTGCCCTCGGGCGGCGAGGGCGACAAGCAGCTATGTGCGCTGATTGAGCATTATGCCGCCCGCGCCGGGGTCACCCGGCGCAGCGATGTCACGCCAGGCACTATTCTCTGCCCTAGACGCGGCGCTGCCGGAGAGCTGTGGACGCTCGTCAACATGGACGGGCTTGGCGGCAGCATCACTCTGCCGCACAGCGGGCAGGATGTGTTGACCGGCACTCCCGTACCTGCCGGTCCACTGTCCATTGGCGCTTATGAATACAGGCTGATCTCGCTGTAGTAGTGGAAGATCCTCCTGCCGATGGCAGAGGGCGGTTGCCCAGCACAACACAAAAACACCCGGCACCATCTCCCGCCGCCGGGTGTTTTCCTTTTACCATATCTGATTATACGATAGCCTTCTCTGCTTCTTCCGCCTGCTGGAGCAGCCCGATCTGATGCAGATGATTCAGCAGCTGCTGGTAATGGTCGGCCTTCTTCTGAACGGTAAGAACCAGCTTACGGAACTGGTCTGAGTCCTGACCCGATTTCTCCAGAATGCGCAGCAGGTCGCTGTTGATCTGCTCCACATCCTCCATGCTGCTCTCCTGGGACTCCTGGATTGCCTCCAGATGCTCGAAGACCTGCTCCTCTGCTTCTACAATCTCATTCATGTATAACGTGGACTCACCGATCTTCGCCGTGGTCTCGTTCATCGCGAGCGTTCCATCCCCGGACTTGCTGTGAATCTGCTCCATGACGCGGGTCATTCCTGAGAGTGAACCCATAATCTCCTTCACATGGCTGCGGGTGCTGTCAGCAAGCTTGCGGATCTCTGTGGAGACAACGGCGAAGCCGCGTCCATGTTCACCGGCCCGCGCCGCCTCAATCGCCGCATTCAGCGAGAGCAGATTCGTCTGCTCGGCAATATCCGTGATAATCTTGGCCAGCTGCTCAATGCTGTGGAAATGCTCCCGCAGATCCTCATTCAAAGCAACGAACTCCGTAAATACCTCCGAAGCCTTCAGCATTTCCGCAGAGATCTGGATATTGGCTTCCTTAGCAAATTCGATTTTGTTGGAGGAGTAGGACAAGCTGCCGTACATTTCATTAATCAGATCTTCAGTCTGTCCGTTGTTGGTCTTCAAATGCTCCAGAAGCTGCTGAGTCCCGGCAATTTGGCCGATCATCTCCCCGCCGCCTGCCCGCAAGGCCTCGAAGTCCTCCACCAGTTGGGCCTCTTCCTTCAGAATAGCTCCAGTCTCAAGGCGGATCTGCTCCGCCAGGGCATAGGCATGTCCCCCAAAAGACACCGTGCCTGAAGCGTGTGCAGAGGGTTCTTCGCTATCTTTACCGCTGTAAGATACAGGTGCGTTAGCGCCCGCTTCCTCTACTGCGACTTTTCCCTCTACTATAACCGTTTCTGTTGATGCGGCCGTACCCTTAGCCTCAATCACACGCTCTGCCAGGGCTTTCTCCGCTAACCCGCTTGTATTACTGTGACTTTGAACGCCTCCAACAGAGGGGGTTCTCCCCCAAGCTGTGCGCAGTTTGCTTAACCACTCCATCCGATTTCAACTCTCCCTTATTCAACCAGCAGCAGAATCATGGTCTGATTGGCATGCTTAGTATAATATTGCTCTCCATAGCTGATGAAGCCTGTAGTGTTGCCGCAGAACCCAAGCATCGTCTCGTCAAAAGCTCCCCAAAGACCGTCCCGTGTAAACAGCTGGTCCCGCAGCGTACAGTTAATATTGAGGACAAACGAAGGCTTGAACGGACTGCTGCCCAGCGTCTCCTCCAGCACTGCCAGCGGATCGGCAGAACTCAGCAGCTCCACATATGTACTAGACATAATCTGGCTGTAAAATGTGACAGAGCCGTCCGGATGAACCGCCTTCGGGGAGGCTATGATCAGATCATCCTCGTATCTTTTGCCCAGCGGGCTGCTCAGAAAATGCTCTGCCAGCTCCTTCTCCGGCACGCCCAGGACACGCGCATATTCCCCGGCTGCAGGCCGCCCGTTGAAGGAATAGACCCGTCTGCCGAACACATCGGCTTCTGTCACCAGCAGCGTCTTCCCGGACGGGACATATATATTCTCTTTGACGAGGGCAGTGCTGGCAGGCATATTGAAATAAATCCCCAGGTTCCGCACCCGGCGGGTTCCTATATAGAGGTAAGTCTCGCCGCGCTCATCATCAGCCGCACTGCCGCCAATCACCTTGAATTGCGGGTCCATGAAATACAGCGAGGAGAGCAGCATCTCTTCCATCCCGCCTGTGCCGTCACAGAGCAGCATCAGAAATGCGTTCGGATTGCCCCGGACCTTGCGGTAAGCAATCTCCAGCGTACTTGCGCTAAGCACGGGAGGGTGCAGAATGCCCACAATCTCTGCTATACCGGCTTCATATTCAAAACCGGTAATTACGCCGCTGCGGTAGCCCTGCGGAGTATATTCCCCCTTGGTTGAGCACAATACTGCCCGCGAAGGCGCATGACGGGATAATTCCCGGACAGCCGCAGCCGCAGCGAACAGCACCAGGCCACGGTTCACATCCAGCTCCTCCAGATGGTGCCTGGCCTCGTCCAAGGTGTCAAAAGATACAGCAATCATTATGTATACCAAACCTTCCTTTGCGGAGATTTCTCCCGCATACTGTTACTGAAAAATTAAGTTATAATTTTCAATACTCCCTATGGTAAAACCAGAACCGGGTTCATTGTCTGTGAACAATGTCGCAGCCTGTGCCGGGTTTCCGTGAAACAAGGTTGAGCCCTTCCTGCAAACCCTGTATCATGAATATATCACAGATCAGAGAAAAGAGGCTTAGGCATATGACCTATTCCCAACGCTCCACCCACCCTGCCGCCGCATCCGACTACACATATCTGGAGTATCAGATCGGCATAGCCGCCGATGAACTGGCAGTTGCTGTGAAGGCGCAGGACGAGCCCCGGGCAGAAGCTATCCGGCTTAAGATTGCTGAACTCGAAGACAAGCTTGCGCTGCTTGAGGATTAAGCACAACTACTCTATCCCTAATATGGAAGGACGGCTGATACAATGGCGATACGCGGGTATTACTTTGCAATGGAAGATGAACTGGTGCAGCAGATTGCAGCAGGGAACACCCTGCTGGGGAGCCTGAACATAGACAAATACCCCGGGCTGGATATCGACCGCGCCTGGGAGGCGATTCACTACCTGCTCTGCGGAGATATATCGGATGGACCTGCGCCGCTCGGATATGTGGTTCCGCTGCATTCAGACCAGGGTATTGAGTTCGGGGCATACGGGGCATTCTGCCTGCGTGCCGGACAAGTGGCCGAAGCGCTTGACGCCATCTCCGGCTTGGATGAAGCGCAGCTGCGCCAGCAGTATGATTTCCGGACCATGGCCGAGGAGGAGGTCTACCCGCTGGACCCGGATACGGTGTCTGACAATGATGCGGATGCGTTCTTTGCCTACCTGCTCCAGTTCTTCACCGAGATCCAGCGGTTCTACAGCCAGACTGTGGCCGCTGGTAAAGGCATTATTTTCTATTTGTTTTGAAGCCTGGCTCTCCCGTCAGATGTCGCGCTGGACTGGGTGGGTGTCCGGCGGGGAAGGGGCGTACGCTGAATTTCAGGTGCACTTGTGCTCCTGATTAGCTCATTTCGGCCGCTTGCGCTGAATTCAGGTGCACTTGTGCTCCTCATTGGCTCGTTTCGGCCGCTTGCGCTGAATTCAGGGGCACTAATGCTCCTGATTAGCTCATTTCGGCCGATTGCGCTGAATTCAGGTGCACTTGTGCTCCTGATTAGCTCATTTCGGCCGATTGCGCTGAATTCAGGTGCACTTGTGCTCCTCATTGGCTCGTTTCGGCCGTTTGCGCTGAATTCAGGTGCATTTGTGCTCCTGATTAGCTCATTTCGGCCGTTTGCACCGAATTCAGGTGCACTAATGCTCCTCATTGGCTCGTTTCGGCCGTTCGCGCCGAATTCAGGTGCACTAATGCTCCTCATTGGCTCGTTTCGGCCGTTTGCGCCAAATTCAGGTGCACTAATGCTCCTCATTAGCTCATTTCGGCCGATTGCGCTGAATTCAGGTGCACTTGTGCTCCTGATTGGCTCGTTTCGGCCGTTTGCGCCAAATTCAGGTGCACTAATGCTCCTCATTGGCTCGTTTCGGCCGTTTGCGCCAAATTCAGGTGCACTAATGCTCCTCATTAGCCTGCCTCTTCCCATCCGGCAGCCCCTCTGAGGGATTTATACACTTAATTTGCTCACTCAGCCTACTTCCGGCGATATCAAAAGGATTTATCCCTGTGATTTCACGAGGCAGCCACGCTTCCGGCCTATGGCGGTCAGGGATCAGATGGGAAACCAGCCTACACCCCGCGACCACCAAAAAAGGCTATCCCCGTCACTGCTGACAGCGGGATAGCCCAATCACTCAGTTACTTCACACCATTCTCATTCAAGCTCATCTATCTCAACCTCACTCATCTGTCTCACTCTAGCTCATCTAGCCCAGCACAACTCATCTGCCTCACTCTAGCTCATCTAGCCCAACACAACTCATCTGCCTCACTCTAACTCATCTAGCCCAACCCATCTCATCTACTCACTCTAGCTCATCTAGCCCAACCTCACTCAGCCATCTCACACTAACCACATCAACCTCGTTCCAGTTCACCATTAACCTCGTTCCAGCCTAACACCGCTCCAGATCCAGCTCAACATCCAGCTCACTCTATTCGCCTTCCGCAATCCATCACCCGGCAGCTTCCGCTTAGACCAGCTTCACCAGGCTGTAGTTCTTCTTGCCCTTACGGACAATGATGAACTTGCCGCCGATGGCATCCTCAGCCGTAATCTCCGTCTCCAGCTCGTTCACGCGTTCCCCGTTGATCGAGATTGCGCCTTTGGTAATATCCTCACGCGCCTGGCGTTTGGATGGCTCCACTCCCAGCTCAACCAGCCAGTCTACAATGTTCTTGGTTTCTTTGCCTGCTGTGAAGGTCGGCATTTCCTTGAAGCCTTCCTCGATTTCGTCCGCAGTCAGCGAGCGGATATCGCCGCTAAACAGCGCCGCACTGATGCGCTTGGCCTGCTCCAGCAGCTCCTCGCTGTGCACGAAGCGGGTCATTTCCTCGGCCAGCGCTTTTTGCGCTTCGCGTTTATGCGGCTCGGTAGCTACCTTCTCCTCCAGCGCTTCGATCTCCTCTTTGCTCAGGAAGGTGAAGTACTTCAGGTATTTGACCACATCGCGGTCATCGGTATTCGCCCAGAACTGGTAGAACTCGTAAGGCGTGGTCTGCTTCGGATCGAGCCAGATAGCGCCGCCGGCGGATTTGCCGAATTTCGTACCGTCAGCCTTCAGCATGAGCGGGATGGTCAGGCCGAAGGCTTTGGCTTCGTTGCCCTCTTTTTTACGGATCAGATCGAGGCCGCTCGTAATATTGCCCCATTGGTCAGACCCGCCGATCTGGAGCTGCACATCCTCGTGCTGGAACAGGTGCAGGTAATCCATGGATTGCAGAATCTGGTAAGAGAACTCGGTGAACGAGATTCCGCTGTCCAGCCGGCTGGACACTACGTCCTTCGCCAGCATCGTGTTGATGCTGAAGTTTTTGCCGATATCACGCAGGAATTCGATGACATTCATATCCTTGGTCCAGTCGTAGTTATTCACCATCCGCACCTGGTTGTCGCCATCGGTAATGAACAGCTTCTTCATCTGCGCCGTCAGGGCATCCACATTCTCCTGCACCTGCTCCAGCGTCTGCAACGAGCGCTCGCTCTGGCGTCCGCTCGGATCGCCGATCGTTCCCGTCGCTCCCCCGATCAGAATCACCGGACGGTGACCGGCCAGCTGGAAGCGCCGCAGCATCATGAATGGAATCAGATGGCCGATATGCATACTGTTGCCCGTAGGGTCTACGCCGCAATACAGCGATACCGCCTTACTCTCTGTCAATTCACGCAGTCCGTCCGCATCTGTCTGCTGGTTAATGGCATCGCGCCACAATAGCTCGTCAATAATGTTCAACATGTACAGCCCCTTTTGTGTAAGTGATTGTTCTATATCCCTTGGTATCCGTCAAAAAAAGAGCAGCTATACCGCATCAAGCCACAGAAGCCAAAAGCCTGCCGCGCAGGCACTAAGCCAGTATCCCCAGCACACAGACAACAAAAAATCGCCCCTTGTCTATTCAGACACAGGGACGATTAGTATTAACCGTGTTACCACCCAAATTGCACAGACCCCATATTACACACAAGTCCGTACCACTCTCAGGCGAGTTATCGTTCGCTTAGCTCCGCTTGGCATTACCCAAGATACTCCCGAGGCGTAATTCGCAGTCCGCTTGTGTGTACCGGGTTCCATCGACCCCCGGCTCTCTGGGAACAGGGACAAGGCTGCTACTGGCTCGTTCAACGTATACCAACTATAAGATTACAGAAAGTATAGCCGCTCCGCAAAAAGTTGTCAATGCAGAGCACCACCGCAATGAACCAGCCTGCTCCGGCACCGAGAAAAATGTTACATGCACCTGAATCCGTGATACATTAGGTAGAGGAAACAACCGTTCTTCACAGCACATTCCATTACCTTAAGACAAAGGAGAGTCAGCATCTTATGAAGAGTATCGCAGTATTCTGCGGTTCCAGTGAAGGGGCTTCGCCCGTATACAAGGAATCCGCTATTCTACTCGGCAAGGAGCTTGCCGCACGCAACATTACGCTGATCTATGGCGGAGCTACTGTAGGCTTGATGGGTGCTATTGCAGATAGCGTGATGCAGGCGGGAGGCCGCGTGATCGGGGTGCTGCCGCATTTTCTGAAGCAAAGGGAAATCGAGCACACCCGTCTGACGGAGCTGATTATGGTAGACTCTATGCACGAACGGAAGCTTAAAATGTCTGAGCTGGCGGACGGATTCATTGCTATGCCGGGCGGCCCGGGCACGATGGAGGAGTATTTCGAGATCTTCACCTGGGCGCAGCTCGGCCTGCATCAGAAGCCCTGCGGACTGCTTAATGTGAACCACTATTATGATCCGCTGATTGCCCTGTTCAGCAACATGGCCCGGGAACAATTCATGCAGGAGAAACATCATTCCATCATGCTGAACGCTACCACGCCGGAGGGCATTTTGCAGCAGTTCGCGGAGTATACCCCGCCTCCAGTGAAGCAATATCTTACAGATGAGCGCACTTGAAAAGTCTCTGCCCTCCTTATAACGCAATATACTATGCGCAAGACTGCAGCTATAGCCTGACCGCTAAGTAGCCTGCCTGTTCCTGCCAGAAAGAGGTTATACCTATGTCGTTGTCTGCTTATTCAGGTTATGATGCGCTGGGGCTTGCCGCCCTAGTGAAAGCACGGGAGGTCTCAGCGTGTGAGCTTGTGGAAGACGCCTACGCCCGGATGGATGAGGTGAATCCGCTGCTGAATGCGGTGGTACGCACCCGCCGGGAGGCCGCGCTGAAGGAAGCTGCGGAAATGCCTGTCGACGGCGATGATCTCACCCGCCCGTTCGCCGGCGTCCCCTTCCTGCTGAAGGATATCTCCCAGGCGATTGGCGGCGAACCGCTGACCTCGGGCGCTCTGCTGATGAAGGACAATGTCGCGAAGCGGGACTCTAACTATGTGGCCCGTATCCGGCGCGGCGGCTTCATTCCGCTGGGCCATACGAATACGCCGGAATTCGGGCTCAAAAATATCACCGAGCCCCTGCTCCACGGCCCGGCCCGCAATCCCTGGAACCCCGCCTGTTCACCCGGCGGCTCCAGCGGCGGTGCGGCGGCAGCAGTTGCCGCCGGGATCGTTCCGGCCGCCGGAGCCAGTGACGGCGGCGGCTCCATCCGCATACCGGCCTCGTTCACCGGCCTGTTCGGGCTGAAGCCGACGCGCGGGCGCACGCCGGTCGGCCCGGGGATCGGCCGCCAGTGGCAGGGCGCGTCGATTGATTTTGCGCTGACGCGCTCTGTGCGGGACAGCGCCGCGATGCTGGATCTGCTGCAGGTGGTGCAGCCGGAAGCGGCTTTTCAGACGCCGCTGTATCCGGGCGTCTACCTGGACGATCTGCTGAAGCCTGCACAGCGGAAGCTGCGGATCGCCTTCACCACCGCTTCGCCGGTGGGAACACCGGTATCCGTTGAGGCAGTAGAGGCCGTGCGGAAGACGGTCAAGTGGCTGGAGTCCGAGGGCTATGAGGTGGATGAGAAGCTGAGCCCGGTCAACGGAGTCCGGCTGATGGACAATTACTATACGATGAACGCCGGAGAAGTATCCGCCATGTTCCTGTCGCTTGAGAGCGCCATGGGCCGTGCAATTAAGGCAGAGGAAGTGGATATTGTCACCTGGGTGCTGGCCGAAGCCGGGAAGCAGGTCTCGGCGGCAGAATTCGTACACAGTCTGCACGAATGGGATGTAGCCGCTGCGCAGATGGCGGCGCTGATGGACCGCTTCGATCTGTATATTACCCCGGCCAATGCGGACTCCGCGCCGAAGGTTGGAGAGCTGACCCAGACTGCGGCGGAGACAGAGAAGCTGATGCAGGTCAGCGGGCTGCCCAAGGACGCGCAGCGGCGGATGATCTATGAGATGTTCGAGCCGAGCCTGACCTACACGCCCTTCACCCAGCTCGCCAATCTGACCGGCCAGCCTGCCATGAGCGTACCGGTGCACCTTACGGCAGAAGGGATGCCAATCGGCGTCCAGGTCATGGCCTCCAAGGGACGCGAGGATCTGCTATTGCAGCTCGCCGCTTGCCTGGAGCAATCCCCGCTGTGGGTGGGGATGAGAGGGAACCCGGGGTTTGCTTGAAGCCTGTTCTTGTTGCCTGAATAGAATGAGACACAAAGGGCCGTCCGCAGCGTGAAGTAACGCTGCGGACGGCCCTTACCCTGTTATGCATCATGCCCGGCATTTGCTTGGATTTATGGCGGGATACAGAAGGAGTGATTGTATTCTATACAACAGAAGCAGAACAAAAGCCTCCTAAAACACATTCTGCTGTATTTGCTGCAACAGAATGGAGCAGATCTGGCCGATCCAGGCTGTTTCTGCGAAATCTAATGTAGGAAGTACAACAGTGGGCCGAAACAGCCCCCTTTTTGCATCATCTGCATGTACAAAATACAATAGATTTCTTCCTTCCCAGGCTGAACACCCTTCCCGGCTCTCGCTGGCCCGGTTATTTAAACTCCGCGCCTCATCAGCCCTCCTCCAGAAAAGCCGCATTGAACTTCTGCAGCAGCTCCCCGAACAGATGTCCCTCCTCCTCCGACCAGCCTTTTAGCAGTTGTTCGATCATCTCCTGCCGGACCCGCCGGTTCTCCTCCAGACTCGCTTTGCCCGTCTCCGTAATCTGGAGCGAATAGGCCCGCCCGTCCACAGGGTCCGGTACCCGGGTGATGTGCCCCTTGCTCTCCAGTGAGGCAGCCTGCCGGCTGACCGTAGAAATATCCAGCTGAAACTCATCGGAGATTGCCTTGATCCCGGTAGTTCCCTCACGAGATTCAATGTGATGCAGCAGCAGGTAGGCCGCACGATCCAAATTGCCGATTTTTTTGAACGTGGTAATCGAAGTGAGACGGCGGAACAAAACCGCCATTTCCAGCTCTATTGTCTCAATTGAATGTTTGTCCATGCCGGTTGCCCCTCTTCTCTTTTATTCATTGACTTTACTCTTTTCACTTGTATAATACAAGTATATACTTTCATGATACAACTTATTTCTGCAGAAGCTAATTTTCAGGGGGAACCGGTATGAAAGCCCATGAATTCATGGTCCGTCAGGTGTACAAGGTTAAGCAGGAAGACACCGTACGGACTTTTATTGAGAAATGTATTGCCCACCGGATCAGCGGCATGCCCGTAGTCAATGACCGGAACGAGATTGTCGCCTACCTCAGCGACGGGGATATCATGCGCTATATCGGCAGGCATGAGGATCTGATCGTGGATTCTTTTTTCCAGATTAATGTGTTCGTCGGGGATAATGATCTGTTCGAGGAACGGGCGCAGAAGCTGCTGGGTCTGAACGTAATGGCTATCGCCAAGAAGAAGGTCATCACCGTGCATGCCGAAGAAGATATTGAAGCCATCGCTACCATCCTCGGCAAAAAGCAGATCAAAAAGGTTCCCGTTGAACGGAACCATGTGCTGGTCGGCATCATCAGCCGCGGCGATGTGATCCGCCATTCCTTCAAGGCGCTGCTCTAGCTCAAGGCCCTGTCTCCCAGAGCAGCGCCCGCTTATGCCCGCATGCCTGCTGCAGCAATCCGGCCTATGCCTCCCCTGTTAGACTCCTCTTGCATTCTCTCCTTGTGATAGTTGCGGCCCCCTGATTTTTGTGTCATTGTAAAAACAGGTCTAGTACATTATAAGGAGAGAATCGTCCGTGCTGCTCATTCACGAAATCATCGCCAATCCCAAAGCCAGGGAAATCTACCTCACCGTAAGAACACACGGTACCGTCTCCAAGCAGACCCTGCTGGAAGAAAGCGGACTGACGATAAGCACCTTAACGCGTATACTGGACGAATTGCTGTCCCGGGAGCTTCTGGTTGAAGTCGGCTTCGGCGAATCCACCGGAGGACGCCGCCCTACCCTCTATGAGACGAATCCGTCTTACGCTTATCTGCTGGGACTGGAGATCTCCCGTACCCATGCCAAGCTTGTGCTGACGGACTTTCATCTACGGCTGCTGGGCGAATATACCTGGAGCATGGATGCGGGGCTTACCCCCGAGCTGCTGATGGAGTCGCTCCACAGACAAGCCTTGCAGATGCTTGACGCAGCCTCCATTCAGCTCAGCCGGGTCGCCGGACTTGGCATTGGCGCAGTCGGTCCGCTGGACCGCACGGCTGGAGTCATCCTGAATCCGGCCCGTTTTCCTGCAGAGGGTTGGTCACAAGTACATATCAAGGAGCAGCTGGCGCAGCGCCTGGGGGTGCCTGTCTATCTGGATAATGGAGCCAATACGGCTCTGCTTGGCGAATACTGGGCCAGCAGCAACCGGATACAGCAGCATCTTCTCTATCTCCATGCCGGAATCGGCCTGCGCTCCGCCATTATGAACGATGGACGGCTGCTCTACGGCATCATCGATACCGAGGGAGCGGTCGGACAGATGATCATTGAAGGCTCAGGGCGGCCGCCGCAGATTCCTGGAGGCAATGCCGGGGCGTGGGAGAGCTATGTCTCGGTCCACACCCTGGAAGAACAAGCCCGTGAGGCATGGCGGCAGGGCAGCAGCGACAGGCTCCGCAGCTTGGCCGGGCATGCCGGGGAACTGGAATTCGCCCACTTGATCGAAGCGCTGAAGGAGCGCGACCCTGTTGTGGTGGGGTTGTTCAACGAAATGGCGGTGTACTGCGGCATCGGGCTGGCGAACCTGATCAATATTTTGCATCCCGAGGAGGTTATTCTCGGCGGGCCGCTGTTCCTCGCAGCAGATGATTTCTATCAGACGGCCACACAGATCGCCCTTGAGCGAACCTATTACCGGGAGCAGTATAACGTCCGCTTCACCCGAAGCAGACTGGGTGAGCGTTCGGTCGCCACCGGCGCATGTGCTGTGGTCCTTCACCAGTTGACGAATTAAAACACTGCAAGGAAACCCATTACCTTGAAGGAGGAATTGAGAGAATATGAAATATAGAAGACTGGGTAATACCGGACTGAAAGTCAGCGAGATCGGACTGGGCAGCTGGCTTACGTATGGAACAGCGGCAGAGCAGCAGGCGGCGGATGCTTGTGTCGCCAGCGCTTTTGAATGCGGTATCAATTTTTTCGATACGGCCAATGCCTATAACCGGGGCGAAGGCGAGAAGGCCATCGGTGCCGCACTCCGGCCTTATAAGCGCTCCGATTACGTCCTCAGCACCAAGGTATATTTCCCGATGGGCGACGGGGTGAATGACCGCGGGCTCTCGCGCAAGCATATTATGGAGCAATGCGAAGCCAGCCTGCGGCGTCTGGGCACCGATTATATCGATGTGTATTTCTGCCACCGCTTCGATCAGGACACTCCTGTGGAGGAGACGCTCCGCGCCCTTGATGATCTTACCGCCCAAGGCAAAATCCTCTACTCCGCCGTCAGCGAATGGAGCGCGGCCCAGATCTCGCAGGCGGCTGGCATCAGCCACAGACTGAACCTACGGCCGCTCGCCGCCAATCAGCCGATCTATAACATGTTCGAGCGGTACATCGAAGCGGAGGTGCTTGAAGTATCTGCCCATGAAGGCCTGGGACAGGTGGTCTTCTCCCCGCTGGCCCAGGGCATTCTGACCGGCAAATACAAGGCCGGTCAACTCCCGCCGGCCGGTACGCGCGGCGCGGATGATTCCGTGAACGGCGTCATCCGCAGCTACCTGCGGGATGATGTACTGGAGGTTGTCGGCAGGTTGGATACGCTTGCCGCTGAGCTGGACCTCAAGCTCTCCCAGCTCGCGCTCGCCTGGGTGCTGCGCCAGCCCGGCGTAAGCTCAGCGCTGATCGGTGCCAGCAGACCGGAGCAGGTGCTTGAGAATGCGCAGGCGGTGGATGCGGTGCTTCAGCCGGATACGCTGAAGGCGCTCGATGACATTCTTAGTGACGTAGCCGGTTTCGCCCCGGCGAGATAGGGACGGGGCGAGTGGGAGGTAGGGACGGGGCGTGGGCTGAGTAAGGTCGGGGTGAGGTATGACCAGGGCGTGGTGAGCCTAGGGCGGCGTTGGGACGGGGCGTGGTAGAGTGGAGATGGGTTTGTGGCAAGCGCAATGTAGTCGGTTTTTCGATTACATTGGGTCCGCACAGCACCATCCTGGTCATACCCCTGTCAAGTAGACAGAAGAAAAAACTAAGCAGCCAGCGCGTGTCGATACTCAATCGGCGCGCGCTGTTTCAGTTTCG
>NZ_ASPS01000041.1:0-20193 GCF_000517865.1 Paenibacillus sp. FSL R7-269 | reverse complement strand
TTTACAAGCTCCTCGTAATTGCGTCCTTGTAAAATTATGCTACGGTTATGCGTTGGAAGCAATATCTAGTTTTAAGACACGCCCTAGAAACCAATTCAGAAATTTCACGCATATGTTCTTCGTATTTAGGAGTCTTAACAAAAATTTCGAAACTGTTTGCTAATAGCTCATCCTTTTTATAAGCATAGGTTTCAATATATTTTTCATCAAAGATAGCCACTTTTTGAATGGTATCAGATATTGTAACGCTAGGATTATGCGAATCTATCCCATCATTTAAATATTTAAATGGACGTAAGTCTGTCAGAGTTCCACCTGATGAATGCAAAGATATAGCTTGGGCAATCGTTGATTTCCCAGTACCATTAATAGCATAT
Organism: Paenibacillus sp. FSL R7-269; assembly: GCF_000517865.1. Taxonomy (NCBI): domain Bacteria; kingdom Bacillati; phylum Bacillota; class Bacilli; order Caryophanales; family Paenibacillaceae; genus Paenibacillus; species Paenibacillus sp. FSL R7-269. The sequence continues at coordinate 19,816 of NZ_ASPS01000041.1, read as the reverse complement.
TTAATATTTAATCTCCCATTTTCTATACAAATAACTCCTGAATCAATATTGTTACAGTTATTAATTGAAATGTCCATTTCTTGTTCCCCTTCAAAAAAGCAAATTAGTTTACATTTTCATATCAATTAATTCCTACCCCTTATGTACTTCTACAGATAAAAATTTCCATATAAATCTCAATAATATTTCATTAGCTCGTTTAAAATGCACATTAATTTTCTCCCTTACATCGTTAAGAATCTCCACTGTAAGCTGTTCTTTTAAATAAATGTACTTCGAAAGCATCACCTCAACTCTCCATTTTGACCCAAGAAATAAATGATTCGAATCGAAAAAACTCCTACTAAGCTCACTGCCAATGTATAGTCCCTAAATAAAAAAAGTACCCTGTCAGCCTAAGCCAACAGGGTGATTGCGCCGATTCTTTCGGACTACACGCCGGTGCTTCCGATCAGTGTAGTTTCACATTAACATGATTGTAACAATCTGTAAATCGACAATTTAAAGTCATAAAGCGACAATAATCCCTAGCAAACCTAAAGTAAGAAATGGTGCTAGAGGCAAAGAGGACTGGGTCTCCAGTGAAAGCAACTTTCTTCCTCCCTGGTACAAAAAAGCAAAAATACACATCAACAATAGAACACCCACAGCTCGCTCCAATCCTAGACCTAATCCAAGCAGTGCAACTAACTTCACATCACCGGCTCCCAGGGATCGGGGGCTGATCATGAAGACCAGGAACAACACTGCACCTGGAACCAGCCCCCATAAATATTCCGGGTTGAATCCTATCCTGAGCACTAGCAATGATAAAATAGCTGGGTACGTCAGCTTATTTGATATTCGCCGTTCCGTGATATCCGTATAGCTGAACCAGCAGCAAAGCATCATTAAGCTTATTGTCAGCAGCATATTAACTATGGCCATTACTTCATACTCCTAGATCCGGGAATAACAGCTGCAGGCCACAGATCACGATTACCTTCAGCAATGTAAATAAGTTAGATATCATAATTCCCTCCTTTTAGTGAGCCCTCTCGGTGCTCACAAGTAAAACCCCACCGAGATCGATGGGTTAGCTACTTTCAGTTTAGTTTGTCCGTCTCAAATTCTGCACATCATCGTACATCCCACCGTATATCTCTACTTGCTTCGTGATACATGTCACCAAGCTATTTATTCCTGCAGGATCGGTGGAAATTTTAATCCGATAATAGCCATCTGTAGCATTTACGGAGGTCATGTATTTTCTGCTTTGATAGACTTTTCCGGAGTCAGAGGTGATCTTGACCAATGGTAATTCCCATGTAGCGTTTTTTCGGTCCCCGCTGGTCTTCTCAAGCTTAACTTGGCGCTCGTACTTCCAGTTCGAGTCATAGAAGGTAGCGTACACCGCATCAGGACCGTAGTAAGTTCCACCCAATGGATAGGCCGTTCCTTCCAAGCCTGTCGGTATCTTTGTCTCCCAATTGGTGCTGTAAGATGTATTCACTTTGAGCTCAATGCCGTAACCAGCTCTGGTAATTGCATTGGCATCCTTTCCGCTTCTCTTGGCGTAGGGGATGATCTCCCAGGAACCGCGGCTCTCCTTGTCCGACTCTTTAGGGTGATCAAGATCTGTTGCTATGCCTTGCTTGGTGTTCACTTCTGCAGAGATCTTCAGATTCTCCTGGTACGTTACAGGAGTATTGCTCCAGTTAGGATCACCGTAGTCTGTATAATACTGAGTGAAGTAGTGAGTCTTACCATCCGCCGTTGTATAGCTTGAAGAGTAGTACTTCGTAGGATAACCAGTAATCACTGGATAGGATACTGACCATTCACCAGTAGCCTCTGGCTGATTACATTCGCTCCCACCTCCAGCAGCATCTGATACAACACTGCAGCCAGTCGTGACAATATTATTGCTCCGATTCTGATCCACCTTTTCTTTCTCGGGATCAACGGAGAGAGTGAGATTGTGAACCCCTGTCGAGGTGCCTGTCCAATTAAAAGGACCCACGGTTAGCGTCTGACCTGCAGCAAAAGATTTGCGTGTTTCATAGATTTTGCTGGCGTTATCGTATAAGCGAATGAGAACATCATTCTGCTCAACTGCGCTGTCATTCTTCACCTTGCTGGTGATGCTGGAATGACCGCCCTTGGTAATGGAGCCCGGAGATGCTGTGATCGATACCGCAATCAGATCCGCCTTCGGAGCCACACGTTCAATCATCCATTCTCCATGCAGCATATTGTTGTTGTATGCCACCGCCGGTGACTCCAGCGCCCGATCCTGATGTACCGGATTGTTAATCGTAGCATCAACTTTAATGTAGTACTTCCCCGGATCATCACTAATCTCGATTTTACCGAGCATGTAGTTGAACTCCTGACCATTCACTATGGTCGCAGGAAGAGATTGGTTCATCGAAGCCAGCGAAAACTCTGCGGTAAGTACACCGCCAATCTTAACTGCAGCATTCATTGGCATCCCCCGCGTATTCACATAATCGGAAGCTATAATCTCATCTCCGTCATAGCGGAATTTCACCCAGAGCTGCCCACCGTCCGTGAGGGTCAACTTTGTAGGTACGAAGTCCAGTGCTTGCTCATCTGGAAGCGTAATGCTCTTAATGGCTGTCCGGCCATAACCATCATCCACGATGATATCTACGTCTTTGCCGAGGACTTTGGAGATATCCTTCGCATTCATGCTTACGTTGCCGTTATAGACTGGTTCAGCAGTGTGAATGAGTTTACCATCCGTTAGACTAACCACTTTGGATAAGTCCGGAAAAGCCCCCTTTGGGACTGCGATCACCCGAATGTTCCGTTCAGAGTACCCGTAGGAGGAGAAAGCGATATTCAATGCGTTTCCCTGAGATACTGTTAATTTCGGCCAAGGGGAAACATCATAGAGCGCTCGATAAGTGTCAGCATTGATCTTTAGTGAACTGTTGAACTTGATGCCCATGCGCGGAACGATGCCGGATGTACGAAGAAAGGCGAAATTGTTCCGGACAGTGTAGTAATAATCATGCCCTGTTGTAAATATAGGATCATTGGCAGTTTGAATAAACTGATTACGAAAATACTGACGCTGTGTGGTTTCAATAGATTGCCCCGCCCAAACGGAATCAAACAAGTCGCCTAACGCTGCCTCACTTTTGAAGACCAGTCCAAAACCATTCTCTTTACTAAAACTCTGTTCTACTGGAGTTCTTTTGACATTAAAGACATCATAGTTAGGCACTATTCTGGTTTGTCCATCTGAAAAGGTAAACAATCCTGCCCATTGATAGAGCTGCCACGGGTTACTGCCCACCTTCTTATCAAGCGCTGGTATATATCCAGTGAAACCAAAGCTATCTTCCGTTCCATAATCCCATTGAACATATTTGTATAACATTGGAGTTCCCGCCGCAGATACTCCTTGGACAGTTAATAACATGCTGATTACAAATATGAGCACGGTGTTCCATATTCTAAATCCCCTCATTATTATCTCGCCTTCCAGTGATTATTTTAGATATTTGCAAAAAAAGAGCCTGTCGCATGTAGCGATCAGACTCTTAAAAAAATAATTTTTGAAATGAAATACTGCAAAGTGTTTTTCAACTAATGCTGATTCAGAGCTTTGAACATTTCAATAACTTCTGTCAATGTGGAGCCACCATTTCCTTCTCCAAAGACAATTACATCGTTTGTAATAGTTCCAAAAAGTTTAGTCATATCATCATTAAAATTCGTATCCAGGTTGATAACGTAACCTTCCCAACTATCTCCGTTAGACTCAGGCTTAGAGATCACTAAATCTCCTGCATTCTTCCCAATGGGAAACGAGTAACTTCTACCTGATTCAAGCTTAGTGATGGCTCCCTTAGCTGCCCCTTTACTACCCGCAGCACCTTTCGGCAATGTGAACGTCAACTTTCCATTAACAACCTTCATATTATCTACAAATAACGCCTTGCCCAGTTCCGTCTCCCGAGGCAACTCAAACCCAACCTTAAACATATTATTCCCACCCGCAGCAGGCGTGGCCGAAGGAGACGGACTCGCTACCGGTGTTGAAGATGTTCCTGTAGTAATCGTCACCAGACGTTTTTCTTGATTCCAACCCACCTCAGCACCAAGGGCCTCCGACACAAACCGCAAAGGTACATAGGTACGGTTCTGCTGTAGCCGTGCAGGTACATCCAGCTTTTGAATGACAGAATCAACTGTTACGGTATCACTATTAATCTTCATCAGAATTTTCTTCGTACCTAACTCAATCGTTACGGATCGATCCAGGCCATAGCCTACCTTCGCTCTCAGCGCTTCACTGACGAACCGGATCGGTATCATCACCCGGTTATTCTCGTAATAAGGCTTCGCGTCCGGGAACTTGAGCGCTGCTCCATTGACCTGTACCGTTACCGCGACTTGCGCTGCGGATGCAACGCTTCCGATCAAACCTATTATCATTATCATGGCTAGAACCACACTGCCTACTCTCAGTCTACTCCGACTCATTTGTTTCACTCCCCGTTTTGATCTTCATTTGTTGTATTAACTGTAGTAACAGTTGGATCATCCCCTGGAATTCCTCAGATATATTCATCAGGTTCTTCTCGTTATCGCCTAGCAAAGCTCTCCACTCCGGGCTCCAAAAATAGCGAGTTTCATCTTCATTCAGACGATGGATCGCTTCGCGGATAGCCTCGGCTCTGTTGGTGTTATGCTTATCGCAATAATCCTGCAGAATCTTATCAGTGGCCGCATCCAGTCGGATGGGAACGGCTTTGCTCTTTGGGTTCGCTGAAGGCGGTCTACCCATTCTTGAAGGGTTCAGAACAATCACCTCGTTTTATGATATACGCATAGTATATTATAATGTATATCGTTAGTAAAGAAATATTTTCCAAATTCGATATCCACTCCCTCCCTCCTCTCCCCCACCGCACCTTCACACTGAAAAAGGGCAAAATAAAAAGCCCCTCAACGGCGCTTGTGTCGTGATGCTATTCATAACTTCATCCTTCATTCTCCTACAGAACAAGCATACCGCATTTATTCAAGACAAACGTATACAAAAAGTATGGAATTATCCGTTCTTGTATGAGTTCTTCTCTAACCATGCGGCTAAAGCTTGAATACCTATTTTTTTGGTGGCGACCAGGATGGCCACATTAAAAAGTTCCTCGGGATCTGCATCGAGTTCAAATCCATTTAGCCCCAGAAAGACATATGTCACCAGGACTCCCGTCCTTTTGTTAGCATCATAGAAGCAATGAGAGGTAATTAAACCCTCCATCAAAACTGCAGCTTTATAAAATAAACCGGGATACTGCTCCTCACCGAAGACCACACTAAATGGCTTCTCGGATATGAAGTCAAGATATCCCGGTTCTCTGATTCCGGCCAATCCATTCGATTCGGCCAGCTCTGCATCATGAATTTCCATAATCTGTCGAGGCGTCAGTTGAATATACATCAGTTCTTAGCCAACTTATCCAAGGTTTTTCTGTATTTCTTCATACCCTTTTTGGCAAGCTTCAGAACCTCAGTATCGGAGGCCACTGGTTGTTTACCCTCTTGCTTCTGATCGATCATTTGTCCATCCTCCTTCTTCTCATCCATCAGCTTTCCTCCCAGATATGACTTGGTAAAGTATATACCCCAATCATTCTATAAATACTCAAGGATCGCAAAATGGTCTTACAGGGTTGATATGATTATAACATGTCAGGTAGAATCATCAACGGGTTCTAGACCCATTCGTCCATTCTTAAAGAAAAAACTGACCGTCTTAGCTAGAAGACGATCAGTTTATGAACACGTTCTATATTCCCGAAGCCAGTGTAAACGTAAACTGCGAACGGTACGTTCCCACACGAAGCCCCGTTTTGGCTCCCGTCTGGTAGGCACTGCCATCTCCAGCCGAAACGACTTCCACCTTGTCCGGCACACGAAGCATATAGCTCATTGGCAGTTGATATTGACCCATCCCCTGAAATGCTTCTGCTTTCGCCAGGACAACGGGTTCAGCATTAAAGACATAGGAGCCCTTCAACCCAAGGTTCATGTCCTGGCCTACCAGTGTTGTTGTATCGTTAACGTCTACACTTAGAACGGTGGAAGGCATCTTGACGACCAGGCTGTTGGTTCCGAGGCTGTTATCGACTACAGGATCACTGACAAAATCCGTAATTTTGAGCGAGTAGTTCCAGCCTGCACCGGTTCCGCGCGAATCTTCAACCACAGAATTCGTGACACTATTCAGTACCTGATACTGATTTGTCGTGCCGATCGTCACCGTATCAAGCAGTAACCCGTTAAACTGAGCATTGAACCCGCCGCCCAGGACCGTAAAGGAAATATCCTCTGAACCAAGCGGACTGCCCCAGCCTGGATCTATGGTTGGTTGCGGGGTGACCGTAGGGGCTACTGTAGGTACGGGTGTAGCCTTAGGGGTTGCCGTTGGAGTTGGTGCAACCGTTGGTGCTACTGTCGGCACAGGGGTGGCTGTAGGGGTCACTGTTGGGATAGGAGTCGGCCCATTAATAGAGGCTTGACCTGTCGCCAATTCATCCCCTGCCAAGCTCAAGACTCTTGTATCCACCACATGACTACCTTGGGATAAACTAACCGGTCCTGTATACTCCGTCCACGACCCATTATCATTGCGGACTTGGACTTTCACACCGGCATGCGTTGTTCCACTTTCGACCGTATAAGTTCCATTCCCCTTGTTCACCACCTTGGGGTATCCGGCTGCGATAACGATTGGATCATTTGTGACATCCAGAGACATGATTGGGCTATAGGTAGTGCCTGCTCCTGATCGTGCTTTAAAGCTAATTGCGCCTGACTGACTTAATACTATAGGAGCTGTGTAATTCTGCCATGTTCCTCCACCATCAACCGAGTACTCACGAGTCTGAATGTCGGCAGAAGAACCATAATTTACGGTAACCACATGACGATTAAACTTGTCTTTGGCTACTGTATTTGTTGGCAAATCTAGTACGATAGGAGCGACATAGTCTGGTGGATATACAGTTGGAAATCCGCCACTAACAGGAGAACTATCAGCACCATTAAGCTTTTCTAAAACTCCGTCCTCTGTAATACCATACACATAGGCTGCACCATTTCGATTCGTAACCGAGTAGAATTTAAGAAACTTCTTTGGCAACGTAAAGAAGTTGGATGCCTTGTTCCAACCTATCACCGAGTGATCAGCTGCTAACGCATAGGTATAGCTGTCTGTTGAAGCTGCCAAATCGGTTATGTTCACGATTTGGTTGACTGGTCCGGTTATTCTGACTGGAGTAGCTAATGAACCGCCAGAAACTCCAGCTCTATCGAGATAATTCAATCCCACTGCATATACTTTCCCATTCTTAAGATACCAGTAAGTCCCACTATAATCGGAAGTTACAGTCTTAACCCCAGTATCAATGACTTTCATTGGTGAAAAAGCCGAGGTATAAAATTCGGACAATGATGTCCCCCAGTAGCTTAGATCACCATTTTGAATAGACACATATCCTTGCAGTAGATAATCGGATGCACCCTGTCTTGTAGTGGACATGTATCTGTGTACATTCGAAAGGTCAATGTTACTAGGTAGCGCAATTAAAGTATTGTTCGTCAACTCATTCGATGTGTCCATAGGAGACCTATAGGTGAACCAGTTTGAAAGAGTGTAGGAAGATCCATTGATTGTGAAAATGCGAGAAGATACATTAGCTTTAATATCGGAGTATCCAGACCCTCCCGGACGCGTGGATATGACCGCATGATTCTGTCCATTCAAAAATTTCATATCAAAGTTGTTTGCTGAACTAAAGGCCGGAAAGATAGAGGTTACATCGACTACCTTGGAGGTAGGGGTGGTGAAAGATGATTTTCCAAATGCCTCACCGACAAGGTACACAGCATTATCTTTCACGATTAATATCGAAGTATCTGAAAGATAGAACAACTTCTTCACGCCTGACAACTCTGCTCCGGACGGATCGAGCACTTCAGTAGGGATGCTTTTATCGGCTGCACCACCGATGGCTAACTGTCCATTGGTCCCCTTCCCCCAAGACCATACGGTTCCATCCGTTTTCAGAGCAAAATAACTGTAGTTAGTCGCCATCGACCACGAATATCCATTTTCGATGACCTGAAAATCAGAAACTTGGTCTAATAGCTTTACAACACTTTTGCCTTTTAACTGTGAGTACATTGTGGTTCCTTGCAAATACACTTTACCTGCTTCAGTACCATAGTCTTCAAAATACATACGGACTTTATCGGCCGTGATCGACTGCACTGGATAAATATAGTTCTGCAATACCTTAGTCCCATTAGAAAGGTTGAATACAGTTCCATAGGTCGTATCGTTATGGTCGTAGGTAATGCTGTCTATGGTTGTAAAGGCAGCCCCCTCTGCATTGTTTCCATTCCCCGATAGCAGTACAGGGAATAGAAGAACCAAGGATAAGGCTACATACAATGAGCGTAGTCCCTTTTTCTTTGATTTGCTCTTAGTCATTACTCAATCCTCCTCGTATGGGTTATAAACCTGCTGTTGCTGTGTAGGTAAAGGTAGACGTATAGGTTCCCTGCAGTAATCCTACATGCTGGCCATTACTGCCTGTAATCAACTTGGGAACGTTCAGCGTATAAGCAATTCCGAACTGATGTGTACCCGCGCCCTCCGATGGAATCACACCCACAATCCGGCTGTCCCCGGAGGAAAGCACCTGATGATTGGCCAGTTCTCCTTTGGCTGCTGCAAAATCAATAGGCGTTCCTGTAATGGCCGTCTTGTACTGAGTGGAAAAAGATACAGATGATGCCGGGATAATAAAATCAACGGCCTGTCCTCCTACCATCTTGGACAGTTTGAAATCAGTAGCCCGCAGGACCACTCCCCATCCTGCTGCCGTTCCGCGTGCATCTAGTACATACAGATTACTGTCTGCTGCTGATGTTTGGTTCTGCTTAAAATCAAGCGTAATATCCTTGAATACAGGTTTCGTTTGGGTCATTTGCAGCCCCGCCCCCAGTACTACCACTTCAGACTCGTCCGTATCTGCAGCATTGGCAGATACAGGAACCGCTAGGATCATCAGCAGCATAAGGCCTATTAATACTTTCTTCATATTGCTCCTCCTCGATCAATTTTCTCTTCTTCCTTTTGTTTCTCTTTCCGTTTCCATAGCAGCAACAGCAGCCAGAACAATAGAACAAAGCTAAGGATGCTCCCTACAATAATGACCACTACAATCCATAGGTTCAGCTCCAACCAATCCCAAAACGTCTGTGTCACCTCGATCTTCCCTGCCTCTTTTAGCGAGACCTCAGAAGCCTTCGCCTGCTCAGGCGTGACTCGGAAGGTGAATGTTCGGTTAATCGTCTTGCCGGAGAACGAGGCGCTGTAATTGACCTCATAGACATCGGGCAGCAGCAACCGGTCATTGACAATATAGACCATATCCGCTGTGCTTCCCGCGTAAATAGAGTCTGCTGTGTAATCCTGCTCGTACAACACCTGCTCCTGCGTATTACGAACTGTAATTTTACCCGTGGGCTTCTCCAGAATTGTGCCACGATCACTCAGCTTGATCGTCAATCGCGAATGGCCGGTGCTGACATAATCATGCTGAAATGCATCAATACTCATGTCATGCTTCGCCTGATCAGCCTTGTATTCCAGAACCATCTGCACCCCGCTGCGGTTGACCACATCGATGGCCACCGAAGCCTGCTGCCCCTCTGAACCTGCAGCCGCTTCTTCTGCCTTGATCAGTTCTTCTGCAGCGATTACTCCTACGTACTGGCCGGGGAGGAGATCCTCCGGTATATTCACGGTGTACTTCAAACTGCGCACTTCCTGCGGTTTCAGCGTAATTGCCTTCACGCCTTGCGGCTCCAGCCAAGACCCAACTAAGCGAAGTCGCTGCTCCTTTTCCGAGAAGCTGCGTCCCCCATTTTGCGCGGGGAGGGCATCCGCTGGATACAGCTTGAGTTGTACCGGCGTATCTTTGGCATTGCGAACCACAAAGCTATACTCCCGCGTATCTCCAGGCTTCACCTGATCCTTGTAATACCCCCGGCCTTCTTCTACAGCTTTGACCGGGGATAGGACAAAGGAACTGTCCGCATGGACAGCCGTGGACAGCCACAGATAGCCGATGAACCCGAGTACCCATACCCTCATGATGTTACGAATTGATCCTATCTTCATGCTCAAACCTCAATTCTTATATTCTCTATAGCCCGTTGACCAGGGTAAACGTCAGACTGGCCCGATACTCACCGGCAAGCAGCCCTACCTGTTCACCCGGGAAGACCCGGTCGGTATTGTTCACTTCTGAAACTTCGATGAGGGCGGGCAGATCGACCTGCAGGAGAAGTTCAGCGCTGTAACTCCCGCGCCCCGAACCTTCTGCTGCTTGCATAACGATCTGGGGCGATCCGGAAGAAAATACACCTGTACCCGTTGTCACCCCTCCAGCTTCTTCCTCCGCAATGAGCTCGGATACGTGATATGATGCATATTCCGCTGGAATCCTCGCCTGCATCGTTCCTTCCTGTACCTTATGCCGGATGGTGAAGTCATTAAGCGAAACTGCGTATTGCCACCCAGAATCCCCTTGTTGCTCAACCATAAGGCGCAGGGTCTGATTGAACTGCTGAGTTCCAGAAGCACTCAGCGTAAGATACGCTGGCTGATTAGCCACACGAAGACTACCAAGGGGCTCGTTATACACCGCATAGGTGGCTGACATAACCGTGATCGATCCCGCTTCTTTAAGCCCGCTCTGCTCCGCATGAGTTACCGGAGCACTTGTCAACAGCAGGGTCAGTCCTAACCATAAGCTTATTCGCTTCATATGAGCCCTCCTCACGGATGAAGGGTACCTGCAGGCAGCAGGTAGACCTTTCCGGTTTCTTGGGCCTCCATCAGCAGCGCAGCCTGCTGGGGGGTTACCTCAAGTACAATCACGGAGGGAATCAGGCTACCACCCTCTGCCGGATCGGGAACTTTCCCTTCCGCATTCAATCGTTTCACTACCTTCAGCTTCGACAACTCCGGTAGAATCATTTTTTTCGATTGCCCCGTTGTCGCATCAGACACGAAGGCATAGGCATCCACCAGGATGCCCGGCTTGACCTCATCCCCGGAGGACAGGACCAGATCCGTCTTCACTCCGATTTGCCGCATACCCTCTTTTAAAGAAGCTGCAGCCCCCATCCCAGAGGCCACCGCCGTGGTGACCAGCGATTTACGAATCGGTGCGCCAGCCATGAATCCATACTTGGAAGCATAGGCATCACTGAAATCCAGCTCATCGGCTGCTTGTATTGCATCTTCTGGCACTTCGCTAAGCACTATTTCGCGGAATTTGAGCTGTTCTTTGGTGATTGGCATATACGGATCAATATTGGCGACAGCAACAATAATCTTTTTGGTTTTCACCTGCTGCGCAATGTTCCGGCTGTTGAACTGAAACGCAACCAGCGCAAGGACCAGTCCAAGCAGGACGATCAATGCGCTGCGGGTATACTTATTCCATAACTTCTTCAAAGGCTTGACCTTCCTCCCTCACTATTTATAAATACTCTCATAAGGAATATTGCGATGAACGGTTACTGGATATGAAACCCCTGGCAACGCGAAGGAGACATGTGTGCGAAAGACCACATCGATCCAGGGGACATCCCCGGAATCATACGTTAGATGAAGCTCAAAGGTGCTGCTCTTCATCACCGGATTCTCCATTGCAGCATTTAAGTTCAGACTCTGTATAAAAGCATTCCGGGTCGCTGAACGCAAGGCATTCTGCTCCAGTTGTACAAGCCCCTGCTGCGCATCCGTCACGATGCCGGAACGGATAATGCCCGCATCAATCGCGTGTTCCACAGCTCTGCCCGTAGAGTCATACACACTATCAATCACCAGTAAATCCATCACCAAGACGATCAGGATTAGACCAAATAAGATAGCCCCGCAGACCTTAATCCACATGCTAATCCCCCGTCCTGAAGAATTTATGCGCTAGTCCAGAGACATGAACCGTTATCGGTATGGTATAGTAAACGCCCACCGCCTTCAGGGCAAATACGTTATACTCCCGAACCACCGTTACTTCCAGCAGATCTCCGCGCTGGACCGGCTTCGGGGTAGCGCTGAACGATACCATGGCCGGATTCATGCCCATGCTTTGGAGCAAACCATCCAGCCGGGTCCGTGTTGCATGGTCTGCCCCATTCTCCACCTTCATGATCTGCAGCACTTCCCCTGCGGCTGTACGTAAATTGGAACGGATCATCACATATTGCACAATGCTCACCGTAATCAAAGCAATCGTTAAGGTGATCAGCATTAGAAAGAAGACGGATATGATACCGTCCCCTCTCTCGCTCCGGATGAATTGTTTCCATCTGCGGCTCATGACAAGCTCCTTAGTTTAACGAGTTCATCTTGCCGAAGATTTTGTCTACCACAAAGGTGTTAATCTGTTCCTTGAACAACAGATACACGGCGATGAACAAGAGCAGCGTAATCAAAATACCAATGACCCATTGCATGGCATCTCCGCGCTCTTCTGTCCGAAACCGATTTAGCCTTCCTGCCAGGAATCCTGGAGCGTTGACCACTACCTGTTTTGTACTATCAACCATTTTCTTCATCATTTTCTTCATTCGTTAATCTTCCTCTCAAAATAGGTTTATAGGGAATTAAATGCGCCAAACATTTTGATCAGCATCATAAAAAAGAACACGACCACATGGAAGATAACCATTCCGTAGAACAGATTCATCTTTCCGGGATTCCCGCGCGTACGTTCCCGCAAGGCAAGCTTGCTTAGATTACGCAGATCATTTTTAACACCATTCAGATCATCCTCAGCTTCATGAAAGCCTTTCTCCGCCACGACATTAACCACCGATACAAAATCATATACGACAGGCACATGGACCTCTTTCGCAAACACTTGCAACGCATCCTTCTGCGGCATCGTCCCCATATTCGCTACGAGACGCTTGAGCAACGCGGATAACGTGGGACCACAACGGGTGCTGACTTCTTGAAAAATCACATTCAACGGCTTACCGACCTCCAGCGCTGTGATCATCTTGCTAATTAAAAATGGCAAATCCGCTATAAGCTGATTTTGCCGTTTTTGATACGCCTCTTTGATTCTGCGCATTTGTAGCCAATAAAATAAGAACGATAGGATGGGTCCGGCAATCACAAAAAAGGCTTGCTGCACCATACCCGCCAACACAAGAGCAAATCCGCCCGGCAGTATAGCTTGGATAATGGCTCTGGCGAGATACACTTCATAATTCATTGAATTCGCCAACATACTGTACATCTCGCGCTGCTTGCTGATCTTCCCTTTGGTTTGCCTCGTTGATAGCCGGTCCGCAAGTGACCGGACCACCGCATTTTGCTGCAGCCGCAGGCGCTGAGCGTCTGACTGATTGACGAGCGCTGCCATATTCATAATTTGCTTCTGGCGCTGAAAGCCCGGGATGACGATCCGCAGCACAGGAATGGCAATACACATAATGGCTAAGCCAAACAGTATGGATGTAATCATCATTCACCTCCTTTACAAATCATCCAGATTGAGTCGCAACAGCGAGTCCTTCTTCCAGAGTCCGATTAACACGGCCACAATCATACTGGCCAGCAGCAGCTTGCCGAACCCGGTCTGCAGGGTCGTTGCCGCCTTAAATTCCTGGACCAATTGACTCTCCAGATAACCGAACAAGAATGGGAAGAGCAGACTGATCCCGAATACCACGAACGGTTCCATCCGCTTTTTCTCATTCTCGATGTCAATCTCCTGCAGCAATTGCATATCCGAAGCAATGTCCGCAATACTCTCCCGAATTCCATCCACCGAACGAGCATGAAATCCGTCTTTATTCCCAGCCATTACTTTCTCGCAGAAATCATCGAATTTCTTGAACTGGACGGTTTGTTTCATTTGCTCCAGCACGGTAGGCACATCGATCCCGATCCGCAGTGAAGCGTACATTTGCTCGAATAACGGAACCGTCACCCCGCTCATGATCGGCAAAGACATCTCTAGTGACTTCTGCAAGGATTTGCAATCCCGAAACTTGGAGGACAGCAGCCGCAGATTCCCCGGCAAGTTCAGGAGAACCTCTTTCCTGCGTTTAAACTTCACCGCCGAGATGATCATCTTTGGTACAATCAATCCCATCGCGATTCCTACGCCGACAAACCAGATGTTCGCCGTCCAATAGGCGACCACTGCACCTATCACAAGGGAGATCCCAAGGAGTTGCACATAGTTACGCCATTCCAAGTGAATACCTGCCGCCTTCGCCTCCGCTTGAGTCTGCTCAAATCCAAAGGCAATACGAAGCTGCCTGGAACGGCTACTCGCCGCAGGGAGCAACGAGAACAGCCCAAAGGAAATCAATAGCCCTGCTGAGAGCAGCAGAATGGGCATCATATAGCCTTCAACCCCCTCACATCACACCAGCATTGAAGTTCTTTCTGTGTGGGATCTTTCAAATAGATTTTTTCCATGAGTGACTCGGATTGGATCGTGCCGACCCGCACATGTTGTTTGAGACTATAATCATATTTAAAAATGGGGTTGAGTATCGGTTCCTCCGTACCTTTGTAACCAATAAGTTCCGATATCTCAATGACTGCTTTGACTTTGTTATTCAACTTCTTTTGAAAGACGATCAGATCAATTGCACCAGAAATTTGACTAGCCGCTGCTTGAGTATTTCCATTCAGTTGTAGTAGCCGGGTCCCTGTCTCCTTCGCACTGTTCGCATGAATGCTCGTCCAGACCACATGTCCTGTATTCATTCCAATGAGACTCTGTTGAGCTGCTGCCTCATCCCGAATTTCACCGACACACATCACATCCGGCTTCAGTCGTAAGCAGGCTTTGATCAGTTTGGCGATACCGTAGCTCTTTTTCTCATCCTCCACTTCCTTAACTAAAAGGGAAGGTAAATTCGGATAATTTGAATACTGAGTTTTACTTGCCAGCATCATTTCCTCGGAGTCCTCAATGGAAATTATCCGGGTGATTGGTTCCACACACATCGGGAGGCGAATCAACTGCGTGGTTTTTCCGCTATTTGTACCACCACCAATCACGATATTGGCCCCTTTGGGAACAATAAAATGTAGGAACTCGGCAATCTCTTGAGAGATGTTTCCATACTGGATACACTGCTCATCGGTGTACACATCCGGAGGGAACTTGCGGATACTGATTAGCGGTGCATTGGCACTAATCCCTTGATACTCCTTCGTATCTGCGACAACACATATCCGAAAGCCCCGGTAATTGGCATCCACAATTGGATCGGTGCTGGAGATCGGTTTACCGATCGGCATGAGCATTTTATTGATCACTTCGTACAAGTGAGCCACACTCTGAAACTTGATGTCGTGTCGATGTATGTCTTGTCCATCCTGCTCAATGATCACTTGCTCCGGACCGTTAATCTCTATCGAGCTAACCGTAGGATCATCCAGAATGCCCTGTAGCACCCCAAGCTCGGTGATCTCCTTCTGCACCCACTCCACGACTTCATTCAAGGGAATGGATAGCGCATATTCATTCTGTTCCCGGATCAGATCCGAAATGTAGTATCGGATCTTCTGCCGGGAAGGTTCATGAGTCAGCGACTGGACGTATTCGTCCAAGTGATCTTCCTGCAGCCGATACCGGACAAAGTTCAGCAGCCCCTCCAGCTTCTTGGCATCTCCCTCCGACCATTCACTGTTAACGGACTGAATGGAGATCTGAACGTCCAGATATTCCAGGGGCTCAATAATTCCTACCGCTTCATTGTCACGCCCTACAGTTTGTGCTTCCCGTACTGGAATCTGGTTCGGCTCAAGCGCCTTCCAGCGCTTCATGAGCTCACTGAATTTGGTATACACAGGCACTTCATCAATTTTGACATTGGTATCTGCACTGAACAGATACAATCGCTCCGGCTTCACACTGAACACTTCCAAAAGCCTGCGGTAATGCGTATAATTGCCGACAAAATCAATAGCATCTGCACTGTAGAGGACCACTGCATCTGCGGTTCGGAGTGCGAAATGAGTTGTGGGCTGGATCAGAGAACCCTGTGTGAGCAGAATGATCACATCATAGGAAGCCTCCAGCTGCTGCCGTAGCACCACCGATGCCGACATTAAGGTTTGATTCGATGTCAATTTGCGAATGACGGGTGCTTCCGGCTGAGAGCGAGGATTCACTAGCATATAGTCCACACCATTCCGCTGGACCATATACTCCTGGATCGGCTTCAACGCTTGGCGGTCCAGATCGAGCAGGAACTGATCCATGGTCCGTTCTTTCTGCAGTTCAGCAATTTGCTGGTCGAAAGTATAGGCCATGCGCGGCAAACCGACACAAGGTAACTCCGCGACTACCACGCGCTGATCTTTGGGATAGGCACGGATCAGTTTCATCACACCCTGAACGGCATCCCCGCCGCCCAGATTGGCGAAGGCGATCACCTGAGCTTTGCCGGTCATGTTCGCCCCTCCGTCTCACCCCGGTGACAATTGCCCCGGTACACCCAGCCTTGACTTGTTTTTTCTAAGGTGGCGTAGGTGGCTTTGCCCGCCAGATGGCTATTTGGCTCTCCGATCTGAATGATCTTCGCCGTCCAGCAGGCCGGAGGCAGGACGTTTAGAAAGTGGTCCGCCATCTCCTCATCTACGACATCACCGATCTGGAGGTAGTCCTCCAAATCCCCTTCCCAATTTGCATAGGTCTTTATCATTTCATGTTCACTCCTTATTGTGCCTGGTACGTATCTACGATGTTCCACTTGCCATTCGAGAACACTTCCACGGTGACCTGATTGTTGTAGAGCATACCGTCTGCAACGGTCAACCGGGACAACCAGACCCGTTCTTTGCCAGTGTCCTTTTTTAGATTATCCGTATGTGATTGTTGTAGCGTGGGTAAAGCCTGCAGCTCAGCCAGGCTGTGCTTTTTATCCAATGTATTTCCCTCCTATCGTCTCCTTAAGTGCTTGCCAAGCCGTAAGCAAAGTGCTCACTGCTTGTTCCTGACCGTGCCAAAACAAGTTCTCTCTCAGACTGCTTATTCGGGAGTCAAAGGCTTCCCACTCGCTTCCCTCGATCACGGGCTGTGACTCCTGCTGATGAGGTTCCTCCTGTGTAACCACAGATGAAGAGATGGCTTTCTGAATCGCCTCTTCCAGCGTCCCTTCCTGGAGTCTAAGCTTGACCTCCCGCAGCACACCTACATCCTGCCAGTCCAGCTGCCTGCGCTTGCCGTCCCGGTTGAAGGTGTACTCTTGTTCCTCCAACAAGACGACCCAGCGCCGCAAGGTGCTGACCGGCGTATGCAATAGTTCTCCTGCCTCTTTGAATCCAACTTCCTGCATGGCACTCTCCTCTCTCAACGCAAAGGCCGCCCCTTGGATTGCCGGGGCGGCCTCTTTTTGTTTTCTTGCATGATATAAGATTAACTCAATTTCTCAAGAGAAACGTACTCAAAAAGTACGAGAAAAGTATGGGTTTTCAGGGTTTTGAATACGAGTCTCAGCCAGCAATCTCTCAAGGCTAACCTCTGTTATGAGAATTACAAGATGCGTTCTATGAATTTCTATTGATAATCGTACATGCTCAATAGCTTGGTTCGTGATCTCATAGGTCTAAAATGATTCCAGTAGAATAATCCACTTCACTTACTCCTCCTGATATTTATGGTTCCGTCTTCGGTTCCCAAATAAAAAGAAGTATAGAAAAATAAAAAAAGCCCATAACTGCGCGGGCTTTCAGTTGTTGAAATCGGGAACTGTAAACCAATATCTATGTGTCTTATACCATAGTTTAATGTATCGGGATAGGTTCAGGATCACTAATTTTAACAACTTCTCCAAGTATCGGCAAGCCCGATCCAATTCGTTCCTTGCCAAAATTAAAAGTTTGAGTCTGGGATAAAATTAAATTACGTAAAGATTCTAATTGTTTTTTATCTCTTGTCTTATTCTTAAAAAGAGGATGGTGTGCAAGCAGCAATGCTGCAAGTCCAGTTATGTGTGGTGCAGCCATTGATGTACCCGAATCCGTTTTGAATTTACCAGTAGGAGCAGTCGAGATAATATTAACACCAGGTGCACAAACATCAACCTCAGGACCAACACACGTAAAAGTTGGTGAAAAAATATCACCTAAAGTAAACTCTGGTTGAACTGTTGTAGATTCAGAAGTGTTAGGGTGCAAAGCTTTTAGTGAACCTATAGCTGCGACAGCAAGTGTGTGATTAGAAGATGCAGGAAAATATACCTTTTTATTGGAATCGTTTGAATTTCCACTAGCTGCAACACAGACAATCCCTTCTTCAGCAGCCAGTGATAGTAATCGCTCAACTTCTGGAATAACTTCTCCAGATCTTTTTCCTAAACTCATGTTAATTACATCAATGTCATTGTCAACGCAATATTCTAAGGCTTTAATAAATGGCAAGTCATCAAGGTTTGAAGGAAAGATTTTCAATACATAAACTTCAGCTTCTGGAGCAAATCCACAAAAAGGAATACTGTCGTTCCCTCTAGCGGCTATGGTTCCAGCACAATGTGTCCCATGTCCATATATATCATTCCTCCAAGTTTTATCATCTGGATTTTCGGGATCAATCGTAAAATCCAATCCAATCTGAATATGCTGAAGTACCTGATGAGAGTTATCACAACCAGTATCAATAATTGCTATTTTTATACCTTGACCATTTATATCCTTAGGCATTTTATCCAGCCCCATGATAGATTGACCCCATCCATATTTAAATTTACTGGGATCATTACCAATACTCTCGAATAAATTATCAAGCCTCACTTCATTAATTATTCCTTCTTTTAATAATGGATTGTGTAGAATTTGATCGTAATAATTAGTTGGTGCTGATATTATTAATGATTTTGGTAAATTCTCTCCAACTATACTTACTTCAAGTTCAACAAATCCTTGCTCGTTAGTTGTACCCTCCGCTGGAGTTAATCCTTCACCAAAAAGCTTAACTCTAGTTTTCTCAAGAGGATTATCATTATCCTTTCCTTTAATTTGTAATTTGAATAGCTTTTTTTTTACCTCTGCTGATAATGAATATGTTCTTAATGGTTGTACGTAACTTTCACTTCCAAAACTTAATGGTGTACTTTCTGTAATATTCATTTGTGGGGTCGTAAGGCGTAATAAGTCAGCCTTTTCCGGTTTCATACGTACTAAGAGTAAGTCGGTTGCCTCGCCTTCTCTAGCACCAAGTGTACGTAAAACTTTCTGGCTTCTGGATACTTTTTGTATTAATTCAATGTCATTATTAATCAGCAAACTCTCTAAGTCCGTAATAGAAAGCGGCATTAAATTCGAACTTAACAATTCCGGCCCATACTTAGGGGATATAAGATATTTTTTTTCTAAAGAAGCTCTATCAATAACGTTTTTATTTTCTTCGGCTGTATTTTCTGGCATTTTAATCAAGCCCTCCTATATTTTTATACACGTACAGGAATTATATAATTCACTGTACGTGTATTGGTTATTAATGAATTACAGGTTGCTGGGATTGAGCGAAAGTCTGTAATATGATGGGGACTGTTGTCAGTACATCTCCCCAATTCAAATTAAAGCCTTGAGGTTCAATTTGTGAACTCACCTTACTTTCTGGGCTTACCTGGGAAGAAGCTGATGCCAACAGAATAGGAACGATCACCTTAGCGACATCTCCCCAATTCACCTTCAAACCTTGGGGTTCAAATTGTGAAGTTCCTGCACTTT